>CAYGZI010000384.1:0-6113 GCA_964354245.1 uncultured Planctomycetaceae bacterium | reverse complement strand
CGATGAAGCGGCTGTAGCCGTCGATGATGCTGCAGAGCGAGTAGAACGTGCCCAGGAGGTTCAGGTGGCTGATGTCGATGTGCCAGTGCTGGTGGGAAGTCGAGGATCGCCTGCTTCTCCCACTCCTCCAGCCACCAGTCGCGCGGCACCCAGGCATTGTGCTCGTTGGCTTTGCCGTAGCGGTCCTTCCAGTTGTGGAACTTGCTGGGCTGGATGCCGTGCTCGTCGCAGAGGTCCGAGATGGGCGTCTTTTCCACCAGGTATCGCTTGAGAATGGCGACTTTCTGGTCCGCGTTCACATGCTTGCGTTTCTGCGATTCCGCTTGGGACATGGACGTTCTCCTCGGTCAGGGTTATGCTAACCCAGCCCGCCGGAGAATTCCAATTCCGAGAGGTTCAAGACACAAGTCCACCGGGGATGCTCCCTTGCAGGAGCAACTTTGCCAGCATAAGTCTTGGGGAGACTCTGTTCCCTCCACGAGATAAGGAGTTTCGACTGTAGTGAATGCGCCGGTTGTGACGATTAGACGAGATGGTGGGATTCTGGGCTTGCCGCGCGCCTCAAGTGCGCTGATGGGAGGTCATCATCCGGCTCGCAATCCTGCCTGGCGACGGGGACCCACGCGGATAAGCCTGCGCTCGCAGCAGTCTTACCGTGGTATTGCTACACGACCTGGGGCAGGTGGTGACACAACCCTGTCTGGCGGTCGGATAGACGTCCTGTGTTCCAGAATTGTGAGCGAACCATGCACCTCTGCCGGTTTGTGATCGCTTTCGGCGGTCTGCTCGCGCTTCCTGGCGGGGTACATGGGCAGTACCCACCAGGAGGTAGCCCGGTGTCACCGTTTGTGGCCGCGGTTGAGCCTGGCTACCCACCCGTGGAACGGCTTGCGCCCCCCGCAGACGTTTCCTCGCCGATGAATGCCGTTGACTCCCTCACGCGAGCAACCGACCCGCCCACCAATGTCCCTGCTGCGTCCGCCGAAACGGCAGGGGGGAGTTCGGCCGCGCTCACCCAGTTGTCCCAAGGGGGCGACGCTGTGTCGAAGCCCCTGACCGTAACTACCGCGGACGAGCAGTTCAAGGTTATGATCTTCGGGGCCCTGGTCGGGGAAACCGTGTATTCGACGCAGCGGATTACCTCACCAGGCTCATATCTCTTCGTCAACCCTTTCCTCGGCCGCGATTCACCTTCGATCGAGGTTCAGGGCCGTAGCACGAGCCTTGGGGCTATGCTCGCGGGTCCCGATATCTGCGGGCTCCAGAGTGGCGGGCAGTTGCTCGTTTACTTGTATGGCCAGTCGCCATTCGCCAACGTGTATGGCGCATTCTTCGCATTTGCCTACGGGGAGCTGAAAAACGAAGATTGGCGTTTTGCATTCGGACTAAACCAGGATTTGTTCAATCCGTTGAACTCGGCTACCCTGAACTTCGGCTATGGACTCGAGGCAGGCAATACGGGTTTCATTCGCGGCCAGTTCCGGGTGGAACGCTACTTCAAGCCCACCGATGAGTTCCAAATCACTGTCCAGAGCGCGATTGGACAGCCGGTTATTACGGAGTTTGCCACTCCATTTCCCGGCTCGGATATCACTCTTGGAGAAACGAACGGCTGGCCCAACTTTGAGGGGCGGGTCGCCCTGGGGTTTGGCACATTGGAGCAGCGGTATGGAGCGCCTCTGCCCTCTCGCCGAGTTGAGGTGGGAATTTCTGGAGTGATCGGCGAAATCCGCACGAGTTCCGCAGAGACGCGGGTCCTCGCCACGACCGCAGGCGTGGGCTGTGATCTTACCGCGAACATCACCGATCGGTTCGGCATCAAAGGCGAGTTCTATAAGGGCCAGGCCCTGGGCAGCTACTTCGGCGGGTCGGGCCAGAGCGTTAACCTCGATACGTTTCAGACAATCCGGTCCCTTGGCGGCTGGGCCGAAGCCTGGTTTTATATCACCCCGAAGCTGCACACCCACTGGGGCGCGGGCATCGACGACCCGCGTGACGGCGACGTGGGCATCAACCAGCGGCGGCAAAACCAGTTCGTGTTCGGCAATCTGATCTGGGACCCGACCAAGAATCTGCAACTCGGTTTCGAGGCGAGCCGTTACGAAACCGACTGGAACCTCGTCAATATCCCCAGCACGCACGCCTGGATCTATCACACGCGGGTGGCGCTGAAGTTCTAAAGGGTTTCCTGCTCCACGCGCACCATCGGCGGCAACTTCCATACGCCGAGGAGCGCGGCGGCTCTTGGGCCTTACAGTCGCATCGACAGATAAGACGGGCCGTCCGGCACGCGGACCTGATTCGGCGGGCTTCTGAACCTCGCTTCGAAGGACTAACCGAGACGCATGATCCTTCGATTCCTGGCTCAGTACGCCGTCCACCCGCCGTCGGTGGCCAGGGCGAGTCCGGTCAAGTTGGCGGCTTCGGCGGACAGCAGGAACAGTATCACCGCCGCCTGCTCCCACGGGGTGGACCCACGGTGGTCCGGGTCGGCCATCTGGAGCAGGCTCTGCGATTTCGCCCCGGCCATCGACGATCCCGCCCCCTGGGCCATGCCCCATTTCACGAACTGGTAGGCCCGGACCACCATCGGCGTGTCGGTCTGGGCCATGTTCACGGAGTTCACCCGGATGCCGTGCGGGGCGTAGTCGATGGCGGCGTTGCGTGTTAGGCCGATGACCGCGTGTTTGCTGGCCGAGTAGGCCGGGTTGCCCGGCAGCCCGGTCAGGCCTGCGATGGAGCCGATGTTGACGATGGCACCGCCGCCCCCCTGGGCGAGCATCTGCCGCAACTCCGCTCGCATCGAGAAGAACATGCCGGTGACGTTGCTCGCGAACACCGCGTGCCAGTAGTCGTCGGTTGCTTGGTGGATGGCGGCCGGGAGCAGCGGCTTCTGGTTGGCGAAGTCCGGCGGGGCGGCTGGGTCGGTGCCGTCCATCACCCCGGCGGCGTTCAAGGCAAGGTCGAGTTTCCCGAAGTGCCGCACGCACTCCGCCACCATGCCATCTGCGTCGGTAGATTTCGACACGTCCGCGACTAGAGCGACCGCCTGCCCGCCGGCAGCCGTGATGTCCGCGACTGTCTGGTGCAGTTCCGGAACTTTGCGATCGACACAGAATACGCTTGCTCCCTCGCGGGCGGCGCGGATGGCGGTACACCCACCGATACTGCCGGCGGCGGCCCCGGTGACAAGGAGCACGTTGCCGGCAAATCGGTTCGGGATGAAGGTGGCCGGACCAACTGGCAGGATAGCAGGCATGGGTTGCTCCAAGCAGGTCAATTGAAGGTGATGAGCGGCGGCTTCCACTCTCCGTTCGGGGCGGCAGGCTTCGGTTCATACAGCCGCAAGGTCAGATAAAACGGACCGCCCGGGGCCAGGGCGTACACGAACGCCTGCACCGCCGTGGCATGCGCGAGGGGTTGGAACGGGTCGGGTTTGGCAGCCGGCGGGGCGACGACCGCCGCGGGCAACAGCATGGCGGCGATGAGGCCACCGATGAGTCGCGTCAACCATTACTTCTCTGGGCGGGGCGTGAGGGTGCCCCCTTTCTGCCGGGGCGGGAATTCCTTCAGCGTCGCCATGTGGGCGGCGAGGGCGTCTTGCACCTGCCCACCCCAGGCCACGCCGAGCTTCATGGCGATGTCGTTGTTCTTTTGCCCGTCGTGCTTCTCGATGGGGTCCATCCGCAGGTTGAATACCAGCGCCGCCGGCTTGTTGTAATCGAAGAACCCGTCGCGGCTCTGGAAGTGGGACTTCCAGTTGCCGATGCGGATGGCGCACAGGTCGGCCTCATTGTAGTAGTACACGATATTTCGTGCTGACGGCGCATCCCCAGTCCAATGCGCTAGGTTGTTGACCCCGTCGATGTGGACGTTGTGGGACTGTCGAAGCTGTCGTGCGACATCTGGCACGCCTGCGGCCGCCGCCAGCGTAGTGAAGACGTCGAGATGTTCCTGAATCCCGTTCGACACCTTCCCCTTGGCGATCTTCGCCGGCCAGCGGACCAGGAACGGCACCCGGACCCCGCCTTCCCATGTGGTCGCCTTTTCGCTGCGGAACGGCGTCGTCCCGCCGTCCGGCCACCACGCCGCCATCGCCCCGTTGTCGGTGGTGTAGATGACGATGGTGTTTTCCGCGATTTTCAGGTCGTCGAGCGTCTTGAGCAACTCGCCTACCTGCATGTCGTGCTCGATCATCCCGCTGCCGTACAGGTCCAACTCCGACGAGTGCGGGGCGGCGAGCTTCTCCCGGCCGGGCCGCAGGTGGGTGTAGATGTGCATGCGGGTCGGGGCGTACCAAGCGAAGAACGGCTCGCCGGCCTTTACCGCCTCGCCCATGAACTTCTTCGTGCGGTCGAGGAACTCGTCGTCCACGGTTTGCATCCGCTTGCGGTTCAGCGGGCCGGTGTCCTTGATCGTCTGCTTGCCGACCTTGCCAAACCGCCGGTCTTCAGTCGGGTCGTCCTTGTCGGTGGCCCTGCAATCGAGCACTCCACGGGGCCGGTAGCGGTCGTCGAACCCCTTGTCTTTTGGCCAATCGCCGAGTTCGGGTTCTTCCTCGGTGTTCAGGTGGTACAGGTTGCCGTAGAATTCGTCGAATCCGTGAACCGTGGGCAGGTGCTCGTTGCGGTCGCCCAAATGGTTCTTGCCGAATTGCCCGGTGCGGTACCCCTGCGTCTTCAGCACCTCGGCCAGGGTGGGATCCCGCTTGTCCAGCCCGATCGGTGAGCCAGCCATCCCGACCGTGGTCAACCCCGTGCGGATAGGCAACTGACCGGTGATGAGGGCGGCCCGCCCGGGCGTGCAGGTGGGCTGGGAGTAGTGGTCCGTGAACAGCATCCCTTCTTTGGCGAGTCGATCGATGTTCGGCGTCGGGATCATCATCCCATGGCTGTACGCTCCGACGTTCCAGTACCCCACGTCGTCCGGCATGATGATCAAAATGTTCGGCTTGACCGTCGGTTGGTTACTGCGTGCAGTCGGAAGACGCTCACTGGTCTCGGAAACGCCGTCGTCGGGTGCCGCCACGCTGGGAAGCCCAACGAGGAGGAGACCGGCTGCGATCGCCAAGGCTCCGACAGGGTGCCGGCCCAGAGTTAGGATTTTGCACATAGACCCCTCCAGTCTGGTGGTTGCTTGATCAACTATGCCGAATCAGCGGCAGTGTAACAAGTGCAAGGGATTTGATTCCTGACCAACAGCCTTAGTATGGCCGGGAGAGTCTGGTGAAACAAGGTGGCGAGGAGGAAGTGGGCAAGCCTTGCACCCCCACTTCCTACCCACCCCCGGACCGCCCGCGAACTGCGTTGGGGTTCGATAAACGCCACGACCTTCATTTCCCCGCCGCAGTCGCCGGCCGGCAAGTACACCGACTGGTCGACGCTGAAACCGCTGTGCGGACTTCGAAGGTTGTTTCACGAGCCCCAAAGCATTTTCCGTGTTATGGTCACAATGCCCGCCAGACATCCGCAAACGACTGGAGGAACTAAACTGGCGAGCCGTGGAGGATACGCTGCGGATGATGGAACGGGAGTATGCCTACTCCCGCGTAGGAAAGGCGTCCGAAGGCTGCCAACTCGTGCCCGTCAACTTGGTCATCGCCATGTTTGAGCACGCGAGCAGCAGAGCCAAAGATCCCAATCTCCACATTCATACACAGATTCTAAACATTGGCGTGGACGACAAGGGCGACACGAGGGCCATTGATCCCACACCCATCTTCTTCAATCAAAAGCTCTTTACTCGCTACTACTTCGCGAAGCTCAGTGCCGACCTCCGTACCCAGTTCAGACTCGTGACCGAGGTGGACGACAAGGGCATCCATATCCGCGGAATTCCTTCCGCCCTGGTCCAGGAGTATTCGAAACGCAGCAGACAGATCCGTAAGTACCTTAAGCAACGGTCTCCTCACTGGTCAAGGGCAGCGTGGGCTGCCGCAACTGTAGGTTCTTCTCTCGACGGCGGTGCCGTCAGGCACAGGAGGCGTTGAGATTCGCTTTGTCGGCCGATGCTTGACGGCTGCGCGTGCCACCACTCGCTTGTCCCACAGTGCCGTGTGTCGAGGGCTGAACCCACTCAAGATCCCCGACCCCTTTCGTCTCTCGCCGACCCCT
>CAYGZI010000383.1:0-6115 GCA_964354245.1 uncultured Planctomycetaceae bacterium | reverse complement strand
GGAAGCCGGTGGCTTTGTCGAGAAACGATCCCTTTTCGATGCCGGTCATCCAGTGTTTGGGGTTCTTCTTGGGGATGACGGCTTCGAGCTTGTCGGTCTCGATCTTGATGGTAGTGTCGTTCTCAGTAACGCGCGCCCACGGCGTGTCGGCCGCAGGCGAGGCCAGAACCGGCACGGCGCCTGCAATCGCGATGACTAGCGGAGCCAATGACAGTTTGCCCGGGAAGGCTTTCTTGAAATGGACTCTCATACGGCGTCCTCCATTGAGAAGGCGTACGTGGCGGCACAGAATCCGGCACAGCAAACCGCAGAAATGGGCCGAAAGGCGCCGCAAACCGAAAACGCCCCACGCTCGGAACGCGAGGCGATGCACGGGGTTGCGGCGGCTTACGACTTAGTGCGAAGACCCCAAGTGGAGCGGAAGGGACTTGAACCCTCGACCCCGGCATTGCGAACGCCGTGCTCTCCCAACTGAGCTACCGCCCCCCACCCGGCAGTGGGCCCTGCCCGCTTCCTCTCGGCCGGATCTCAAAACGCCCTGATTCTAGAGCCCTCTCACCCACTTGTCAAAGGGGAGATACACGCCCCTCGGATTGGGGTCAAGCGGGGCGGCCCGCTGAGGCCACTCGCGCGAGCTTCCCCCGCAGAAAAGCCACACACCCCGGCACCTGCGCCTCGCTCAGCCCGTGCAGCAAGAGCGGCCCCCGGTACCCGCAGGCGTAAAACAGCGAAAGGCAGCGGTCGTAGTCGAGCTTTCCGTGGCCCGCCGGCAAGTGGCCCGCGTCGCCGTCGCGGTTGAGGTCCTTGGCATGGGCCAGGGCGATGTCCTTGCCCAGCAGGGCAAACGCCTCGTCGAGCACCTCGCTCATGCGGGCCAGCTCGCCGGCATGGAAGATGTTCGCGGCGTCCATGAGGACCTTCAAGTGCGGCGAACGGATCTCGTCGAGGAGCCGCCGGGCCTTCTTCGCCGAATCGACCACGTTGTTGACCTCGGGCTCGAAGGCCAAGGTCACGCCCGCCTCTCTTGCGATGTCGGCCGCCTCGCCCACGCAAGCGGCCATGTCGCGCCAAGCCTCCGGCGAATCGTTGTCGGGATGACGCCGCCACATGTTCTCGCGGTCGCGCGTGCCCGTACACAAGGCAATCTTCGACGTGCCCAACGGCCCGCACGCCGCGGCCAGCACCCGGAGCCGCCGCAGCCCGGTGCGCCGGTGCTCGGCATCCGGGTGGCACATGTTGAAGGTCCCTTGCAGGGCGGCGATCGCGATTCCGCGGGCAGCCGCCTCGCGGCCAGTCCGGGCGAGGACCTCCGGGGCGATTTTGTCGGGCATGGCGGGCAGGCCGGCGCAGTCCATGCTCAGTTGCACGCACTCCAGCCCGGAAGCCTTTACCCCATCCAGCCTCGCCTCCAGCGTCGGGCGGGAGAACGTCCCGAGAAGGATGCCGATTTGCACGGGCGGGGCCTGTTTCTTGCCGGGGGCGCTTTTGGGCGAGCGGTCCTGCGCGGCAGCCGGGGCGCCCCCTTGCGCTGCCGCCTGCGACGTCCGCCCGAAAGCGGCCGCGACCGTCAGCGCGCCGGCCGCCTCAAGCATACGCCGCCGAGTCAAGAGGCCATCGTCTTGGTGGATTGAATGGGGCATGGGACACCGTTGGGGACGCAGGTCATTCTGTCGGACACGCCTAAAGTGTCGGACTCCTGCCCCCTCACGTCAAGGGTCGTCGCTCCGCGGGCCGTACCTCCCCGGGAGGCAGTTCGGAGGTGCCGTTGGGTGCTTCGCACAGAAGGTGCCTGTCACCTTTTCCGCCCCCCGCTTAGCGGCGCGCTGCCACGCCCCCAGGGGCGATTGCCCAGTAGGGCTCGCGGCCCATCACCTGCCGGTGGCCGGGCAGCATGGCTTCGATCTGCTTGAGGGCCTCGCCTGCCCCGGGCAAGCCCGCGTCCACCGCGCACACCACGGCCGCCCGGGCCGAATAGCCGTAGCAGTTCGCGCAGTCCTCCACCCCCGGCTTGCTGAGCCGGGCATTCTCGCGCCCCAGCGTTTTCCAGTCGTCGTAGACGACGTTCTCGCCGCGGGCATTCTTCTCGCCGACGACCATGCGATACGGCGCCGCCAGCCGCGGATCGTACTCCGCCCGGTGCGTCAGCGTGCCGACGCGGAGCCGCAGCAGGAAATCGCGCGGCCGCGCAGCATCGGCATAGCCCAGCTCCGCGAGGTGGTGAAAGCTCCAGATCAGGTAATCCTGCTCCCAGGGCGCGATGATGAGCCAGCTCGGGTTGGCCGGATTCTGGATGCGGGCGTCCTCGGTCGTGCGAAGCCCCCACGCCCCCAGCTTGTTCATCTCCGGCGGCCCGTACATCCGCTCGATCCGGTCGGCAATCGTGTTGCGGACCTTTTGGTCGAAGTAGGCGGCCTCCGGGGCGCCGTCGTTGGCAATCCACGCCGCGTCGCCCAGGTTTCTCAAGGCCCAAGCATCGCCGCGGACCTGGTCGGCAAGGATGCCCCGGGCGTTCTTGCGGGGGTGGGGCCACGTTGCCAACAGGCAGTAGTTGGCCCAGAAATGGGCCTCTTGAAGGTAGTATGGATCGCCCGTCACCAGGTACGGCACGTAGGCCAGCGACGGCTGATGGGCCATGTCGGGCGAAAGCCGGACCTGCTTGGGGTCGGGCGCGTGCCGGTCGGGCTTCCACTGCGGCCGGTCCTTGCCCCGCTCGTCGAGCCAAAACTCCGGACGCTCGTCGATGGTCATCACTCGCCCGGTGGCCCGAGAGCGCACGTGAATCGGCCACGAGCCGGCCAGGTCGCCCGCCGCGAGCACCATCGCCTTTTCCGCCGCGTCCATCGAGAGCAGATACCGCACGGTCCAGAGCGGATAGGGGACGATCTCCGGGCGCCCGCCGGTCGTGGGCATGTAGGCGGTCAGCGGTCCGCGACCGAGGATGTCCCAGTCAGGACCTTCCATCGGCATTGGGCTGCGCCGGTCGCGAGGCCCGGGCGGCGGCAGCGTGCGGTCGTAGTTGGGAAGTGCGCCGGTGGAGATCATGTACGCCAGATCGTGGGCCACGCAAAGCGGCGGCTCGCCTTCACCCGACCAGAAGGTCTTGCGCCACCGCGACAGCCGGCGGTGGTCCACGGCGGCACGGCTGAAGACCTCGCGGCCGCCCATAGAGACGGAGACGTCGTAGCGGATGTTGCCCGCCCAAGTATCCCAGCAGTTCTCGACCACCACGGAGACCCGCACCCGCTTGCCGCCGCGGTACGCCCGCACGTGGAACTGCACGCTCAGGTCCTCGTCAAGGCGTCCTTGTTGGTCGGCCGGCGGCGCGGAAACGAGCCACTCGCGCACCAACGGGCCGCTGAGCCAAGCCGTTGCCTTTGCCCCTTGTCGATCGAGCAGCTTGCGGGCGCTGGCCGTGCGGACTGCGCCGTCGGGGAAACGGAACGCGACCGCGGCGTCGAAGTCGGCAGGGAGCCAGTCAGAGGGCAGCACTCCGGGGGTCCCAATGGTCAACGCGGTTGCACTTAGCGGCCGTCCAACGATTTCTCCCCTCTCCGGGCACCGTGCGCAGCATGGTCGCGGGAGAGGGGCCGGGGGTGAGGGGACGGGGCGGTCAAATCGCGAAGCTGTTGTTGAACGACCACTTGGCTCGGCGGGCGGCCCCGGGGTCAACCCAAGTCGGGCCTCTTGCCCGGCCGCCAGGTCCTCGATCCAGGCGGTCACCACCGCCAAGCGGATCGACCCGTCGTCGTGCCGGCGTTTCACGTCGATCTGCCCCGGCACCACGCGGCCTTGCGACTCGATGCGCACTCCGCGGGCATACTGCCCCTTCCTGAAGACCTGGCCGAAGGTGACGGGCAAATCGCTTTGCTGACGGTTGCTCAGGTTGCGCACGGTCACGGCGACTTGATCGGCGACCCGAGCCTCACCCGCGGCGCGGGCCTGATCCGCGGCCCGGGCCGCGCCGGGTTGGTCAATCCAGGCCGCCGCCAGGCATGTCATCGCCGCCACGACCATCAAACAAACCACGCGGAGTCGTCGGAAGTGTAGATCGCTCATCGTCATTCACCTCTGCAAAATGTAGGTTATGCTTCAGCATAACGCTGTATAGCACCTCTTGCGCCGCGCGATCTCGGCGGATGTTATGCTGAAGCATAACCTACCGGAGCAGGCTCCAGACGATCCCAGGCCACCAGTAGAACGCCCCCTTTCACTCGCTTCAAGCTTTGACCCCCGTGCAACACTCTCCCGCCGAACCCACCTCTGAGGTATGAGTGTCGGCGGCTCTTCCGGTCTTAGGTGCAATACGCGTGAAGAACCGGCCTTCTGGCCGCGGGCGGTCTGGCGAAGCCTTTGGTTGTCGGCGCTCGGCTTCCGGGATATGCTCAGGGCGCATTGAGACCGCCGGGGGCCTGTGGGGCGAGGCGTGGGGCGGGGTACTCTGGGCGTCGTGGTTGACCGACGCGATACAGGCTGCTAGCGTGCTGAGCGGGAAGAGAGGACGCCGTAGCAGGAACGCCGGCCGCTTGGGCTTGAGTTGGTGAGGAGACGTAAGGCGAAGTCAACAGAAGGAACCGTCTGTCGAAAGGGGAATCCCATGAATCGCAAGCTGTTGCCGATGTTGGCGTGCGTGTTGCTGGTCCACTCTGCCCTCTGCGCTTGGGCAGCCGTAAGGCAAACGGAACAGGAGAAGGCGGTTGCCGAGATCAGGAAACTCGGCGGCAAGGTGGAGTTTGACGAGAAGATGCCGGGCAAGCCGGTCATTAAGGTGGAACTGACCGGCCACCAGGTCACCGACGCCGGACTGGAGCACCTCAAGGGTTTGACGCAACTCCAGACGCTGGAGCTCTGGGGCGGCCGGGTCACCGACGCCGGCCTGGCGCACCTCAAGGGCTTGACGCAACTCAAGACGCTGAACCTCGACGGCACCCAGGTCACCGACGCCGGCTTGGAGCGCCTCAAGGGGTTGACGCAACTCCGATCAATGAGCTTCTCTGGCGCGGAGGTAACCGACGCCGGCCTGGAGCGCCTCAAGGGGTTGACGCAACTCCAAGCGATGCTCCTCTCTCACACCAAAGTCACCGACGCCGGCTTGGCGCACCTCCAAGGGTTGAGGCAACTCCAGTTTCTGGGCCTCTCCGACACCCAGGTCACCGACGCCGGCTTGGCGTACCTCAAGGGGTTGACGCAACTCCAGTTTCTAGACCTCCGCCACACCCGGGTCACGGATGTTGGCCTAGAGAGCCTCAAGGGGATGACGCAACTCCGGTACCTGCTCCTCGCCGAATCCATCACGGACGCCGGCCTGGATCGCCTCAAGGGGTTGACGCGACTTGAGATGCTGGACCTCAAGGGCACCCAAGTGACCGACGCCGGCCTGGAGCGCCTCAAGGGGTTGACGCAACTCCAGACGCTGAGCCTCGAGCGCACCCAGGTCACCGACGCCGGCCTGGAGCACCTCAAGGGGTTGACGCAACTCAAGACGTTGTATCTCGGCCGCACCAAGGTCACCGACGCTGGGGTCAAGGACCTTCAGAAGGCGTTGCCAAAAGTGCAGATAAGGGAACGCTGAAAGAAAAGCCGAAGTGTCCGGCGATGGGAAAGGAAAGGCCAGTCATGGGCACCACCTACCGCAAGAGCGTAACCAAGGCTCTGACGGCCGGGCACGACAATCGTCGTCCGCATCGGGCAACCGCTGCCCCTCGTGGCTGGGTGTGAGCAGCGCCGGGCCTGGGAACCCTCTTATGGGAGGACATGATATGAGGAACTGGGTGATTTGGTGCGTAGTGCTACTGGCGATCGCGGGGACCGCTTGCAGCAAGGATTCCAAACAACCGCAGGAGACGGAGAAGGGGACCGTTGGCAGAAAAACGCCTGCGCAACCCCCGGATCGAGGCCAAGGCGCCAATGCGAATGAGGTTCCTAAGGTCTCATGGCCGGAACGCGTGCCGCGGGATCTCACCGTGGACCTGGGCGGCGGGGTCAAGATGGAGTTCGTCTTGATTCCTGCGGGTTCCTTCACGATGGGCAACGACAAGGAACGCGACGACGAGAAACCGGCTCACAAGGTGACCATCACCAAGCCCTTCTACCTCGGCAAGTACGAGGTCACGCAGGA
>CAYGZI010000382.1:0-6130 GCA_964354245.1 uncultured Planctomycetaceae bacterium | reverse complement strand
GGTCCATTGCGTGGACGCCGAGACCGGGCGGCCCTATTGGGTCCACGACGCCGGGGGCGAAATCTGGGCTTCCACGCTGGTGGCCGACGGCAAGGTCTACGTCGGCACGCGCCGGGGCGACTTCTGGGTGCTCGCCGCCGGCCAACAGAAGCGGGTCCTCAGCTCCATCCGCCTCCGCGACCCTGTCATCAGCACGCCCGTCGTGGCCAACGGCACGCTCTACGTCGGCACCATGACGCGGCTCTATGCCCTGCGTAACGGATCGCAGACAAGCGGCGCGCAGTGAAGGGCGCCATGCCCACGCGCAGCGCGGGCTGGGTGCCATGCCCTCGCGAAGCGTGGGCATGTTCGCCACGACGCTCCTTCTGCGACACGCTGGCGAGGCGCGCGCCGACTTGCCACACGTGAGACGCTCCCATGAGACGCTGCGCGCCAGGTGAACCGCGCAGGCCGGCGTCAATTTCAGATTCCTGCAATGGCAGCCGATACTCCAGTTGCTATAATTCCGCCCCGTGGTCTTCTGCGACGCAGTGGAGGAACGAAAGTGACCTGTCCCACGTGCGGTTCGAGTGAGCTCAGGAAAAGCAGGAGTGCAAACGCCCGGCTGGCGTTCCCTCTCTTGCTGATCGCGGTCTGGGTCCGCTGTCACAATTGCGGACGGAGGTTCCTCCGGTTTGGAGTGCTCCCAGGCAAGAAGATCCCAGGCACGCTCCATCGCTCCCGGCGCGCGGCCTGACCGCGTCAGCCCGCCTTCTCCTCAAGCAACTGGGCAATCCAGGCGTCGATTTGCTCGATCTGGTCGAGGCTCCTGGAATCGAACCCGACCCAGACGTTGCGGATCACGCCCTGACGGTCCATCACAAAGGTCGTGGGGAATCGGAATCCCAGGGACTCTCCGAGCGCAGCGAATGCCCGCAGGGTCGCGGCACCAGGGTCCAAGTACGTGGGCAGATCGAGGTCGGCGTCCCGCAGGAACGCCTGAGTCTGCTGGCGGAGCCGGATGAGGTCCCCGGGAGGCCGCTGCGCGCTGGTGATCGCCAGGAGCTGAAAATCGGGCCGGTCGCGATACTTCTTTCCCAAGGCCGCGATGTGCGGAAGCTCCTGGCGGCATGGGGGGCACCAAGGACCCCAGATGTTGACCAGGACGACCTTGCCCGACAGGTCCGCCAGCGTCACCGGCCTGGCGGGGTCGTCCATCGCGGTCAAGCTCAGGTCCGGGAGCTTCTTGCCCACGGCTTCATCGTCGGCCTGCTTCAGCGGCATGCGTCTGGCCGCACGATCCCTGGAAGGACTCCCCGCCTCTTGGCCCCTCGGGCAGCCGGGCAAGACCAGCGCAGCGGCGGCCAGGAGAGACAGCTTGCACGCCAATGCGGCTAGACGTGACTTGCTCATCGGTAAGGTTGCTCCCTCGTTTTCGTGTTTTCGTCCTTTCGCGTTTTCGTGATTCTGCCCCTTCATTGCCAGAATCTCCGAGAAACCGCCCGCTTTGCCGCGCCCCCACCTGGCAACGTCTCGGCCGCGGCTTACTATTATTGTAGCGTAGACCCCAAAACCACGCAGCGTGAGTTGCCGGATCGTGCAGATCGAAGTCGAGTTGAAGTTTCCCGTGCCGGACCTGGCGTCGGTCGAGTCCCAGTTGGCTGCCCTGGGGGCGTCGCTCTCGCCGCCGAGGCTGGAGCGCGACGTCTACTACCGCCACCCGGCCCGGGATTTCGCGGCCACCGACGAGGCCCTGCGGATCCGCCGCGTGGGCGGCCTGGGATTCCTGACGTACAAGGGCCCCAAGCTCGATGCAACGACCAAGACCCGCCACGAGATCGACCTTGCGCTGCCGCCGGACCCTTCCGGCCCAGACGCATTCGCCACCCTCTTGGAGGCCCTTGGTTTCTCGCCGCTGGCCGAGGTCCGAAAGCAGCGTCGCAAGGCGAAGGTCCCTTGGCAGGGCCGGCAGGTCGAGGCATCGCTGGACGAGGTCGCTCAACTCGGCACGTTTGTCGAGATCGAGCTGGTCACCTCGCCGGAGGACGTGGAGGCCGCCAAGCAGTGCCTGCTGGCACTGGCCGACCGGATCGGGCTGGCCGGCGGCCAACGGCGGAGCTACCTGGAGTTGCTGCTGGAGCGTGGGGGCTAAACGCCAGGCAGGGATGCCGGCGCTGCTCCCGCTGCAAGAGGCAGGCAGGGATGCCTGCCCTACGGTTTCTGTAAGCCGAAAAGTCCGCACCCGGCCCGCGATCCCGGCGCATCCGCCTTGCCGCAATCGCTCACTTCGGCGCAATCGGATCGGCGTGGCGGCTGCCCGTGTGGTATGGTTTCCGGCAGCCGGCGTAGCGGGCGCCCCTTGCCCGCCGCTTGCTGCGATTGCAGGCCGCGTTGTGTCGTCGAGGCGAGGCTAATGCCGCAGCGGGTAAACGTCATACTGGCGGTGGGGATACTGCTTCTGGGGCTGGCCGGGGCAAGTCTGTTTCGACGTACACCATCGAGTATGGCATCGTCTGGCCCGGACGCATGGTATCCGGAGTCCGTGCCGCGGGAAATGGCCTTGGGCTCGCGGGGATCTGCGTCGGCCCGAGGGCCGACGCCGGGCCCCGTGCCCCCCACGGCGATTCCCGCCTACTATGCCCGCCAACCGGATCGCCCCAATCCGCCGCTGCCGCGCTCGCCGTGCGTGCCGGCGGTGCTGGACCGGCTGTACGAGCCGCGCGGGCCGCTCGCCGCGCCTCAGGCGGCAGCGCCGGGGATGGGCGGTCCGCGGCGGACGATCGCCGCCGAAGGGTTCCCGAGGGCGCACACCATCGCCGACGGCGACACGCTGCCGGGCCTGGCCGCACGCTACCTCAACGATGCCCAGCGATGGGTGGAACTCTTCGAGGCCAACCGCAAGGTGCTAAGCGACCCCGGGATCCTGCCGCTGGGAGCGGTTCTGAAGATCCCGCCGCGGTGATCTCAGGGCTTCTTGATCTGCTGCCAGGGGAAATCCTTGTTCCAGCGGGCCGAGCCCAGGCGCAGATCGATGAAGCGGCCGATGATCTCCGGCACCATCAGTTGGCGCACGCCGAGCAGCTTGCTCCCCTGCAAGCTGGTGTCGAAGCTGCGGAAGAAGAGGTCCTTGGTCTCCTCGTTCCAGCGGGCCAACTCGTTCTTATCCGCCCCTTTGGGCGGTGCGGGATGGTACTTCGCCAGCGCGGTGTCCAACTGGCTGGCTTGCGCGTATGCCTTGGAATCCTGCCTGCCGACGAGGATCATGGTCGACAGGCTGCGCACGGCCGGACTGGCCAGCGGGTCCCTGATGTCCAGGCCCCGAAAGTTCTTCTGGGGCGAGAGGAGCACGAGGGCCTTGACGGACGGTCGTCGCTGGCGCGCCGTCAGGTCGAACATCCGCCAGTCGTACAGCGCCCAGTGCATGGCGACCGAAGCGCCCATCTCGGAGCCGACCAGGCAAAGCCTGTTGAGGTTCAATGCCCTCTCGTCGTTCTTCTGAACGAGGAAGCTCCTCCATGCCTCCATGTCCCCATACTGCTGGACCATCTTGCTGATCTCGGCGTTGCCCATCCTGGCCGGATCGAGCACGGCACCGGTGGCCTTGAACGTCGTGCTCTGGCCGTGGCCGCGCAGGTTCGGGACCAGCACGGCACAGCCTTGCTCCTGCAGGTACCCAGCCAACCCTTCGTATTCCTTCCAGCCGTCGCCCTTCCATGAGTGGAGCAGCACCACGGGAACGGCGTTCTCCCCTTTCGTGCTTGGGAAGAAGAACCCCTGCACAGACAGGCCGTCGCCGGTGATCAGGTCGACCGCGTCGAACTCCGGCCCTTGCTTGGCAGGCGGGGCCGGTTCCTGGGCATCCTGGGCCGACGCCACGCCGGAAAGGCCCACGGCCAGAAGAACAGCCAATGCCACAACAGAGCCGGGCATACCCCAGCTACAGACAGGATTGTCCACCCGTGGACGGGCCACAAGCGCGGGCCTCTTCATGGAGATCCCCTTGATGCTAGCACCTTCTTCGACCGACCTCCACGATGGCAGTCGTCACTACCATGCTAGACTCGCGACGGTGCGCAGTCAACTTGCCGCCGACGGAGGAGACGCCCGCTACTCGATCGTCTTGCTGTCCAAGGCGAAGTCGGCGTAGGGATCGTGGTCGTAGAAATGCCGGGCCAACTGGTCGGCCAGGATGCGGAGGAACTCGCGGCGGAACTCGGCCTCCTGTTTGCTGAGGGTGGAGACCTCGCGATTGGGCGGGTAAATGCTCTGCGGGAGCCGCTTCTCGAAGACCAGCTCGCCGGAGCGGCAGTCGTAGACCTTCAACGTGGTGTTGGCCCTGCCCTGGAAAAGCGTCTGGCCCCGGTAGAGCTCAAACCGCTCCAGATCGATGCCCACCACCATCTCCGCCCCGACGGCCTTGCCCACCTCGACGTATTCCTCCCACGTATTCTCGTCGATCCACTTGGAAACCTTGCGCTGGTCGACGAGCTTGATCTTGGGCACGTTCTTCTTCAGCAGAACGCCGACCGTCTCGGCCAAATCCTGATCGGTCCGCGCGTTGCGATACTGGAGCTCGACGACCGGCCGGCACACCACCGCCACCCGCTTGTCCCGCAGGGCCTTGCACTCCGCGGGAACGTCGTTGCCCTTGATGAGGTAGGCCGCCGTGAACAGGACGTTGGTGCAGCCGGCCATCGAGGCGGTCGCGAGCACGCACGCCAAAAACGCCAGCACAGCGCGCCGGACGGACGTTGGGCGATGGGCCATTTCGATGTCCTCGCAGTGGAACGGAGCGGAAGGGTCTTCCACGACCCCGCACTTCCTGCTCGATGGCCGATCCGGGCCCCAAGAAAGCGCGATCGGAGCCCGCCAGCCAATGAGAAGGGTAGGGACAATAGCCAGAAGCGGCTTTTGACGCAAGGCCGGTTCGCCGCACACGGCGCCGGCCTAGTCGCTCTTATGGGTAGTACGGGATGCACCCACCCTGACAGGCCCGTCTACCCAACTCTGGTCCACCACGACGCGGCGGATTGCCGTGGCCCGGCCCGTTTCCGGGTCCACCTCGACGATCGTCCCGCAAAGCCGCGGATCCCCGGTGGCAACCTCAAAATGGGTTCGCCGGAAGGTCCGGGTCGTCTCCAGCACGCGATCCATGCGCCGGCCGAGGATGCCCTCGAAGGGCCCCGTCATGCCCACGTCGCACTGGAAGGCCGTCCCGCCCGGCAGGATCTGCTCGTCCGCGGTGGCCACGTGGGTGTGGGTCCCGAGGACGGCGGAAACGCGGCCGTCCAGGTGCCGGCCCATGATCTGCTTGTCGCTGGTCGCTTCGGCGTGAAAATCCAGGACGATCACCTTGACGTCCTCCGGGAGCCCCGCCAGCACCCGGTCGGCCGCCTCAAAGGGGCAATCGACCGGTGGCATGAAGACCCGGCCCAAGAGGCTGAAGACCGCCACGCGCACGTTCCCGGCCGTCCGCACCAGCGCCACGTCGCGGCCCGGGGCGTCCGCCGGATAGTTGGCGGGCTTGACGATCCGATCCTCTTGCTCCAGGACGGAGTAGATCTCCCGCCGGCGGTAGATGTGGTCGCCCATGGTGATGCAGTCGATGCCGCAGGCGATCAGCTCCTGGTAAATCTCGGGCGTCAGCCCGGACCCTCCGGCCGCGTTCTCGGCGTTGGCGATGACCAGGTCCAGGGCCTCCTCGGTCCGCAGTGCCGGGACGGCGCGGAGGGTGATCTGCCGTCCGGGTTTGCCGACGATGTCGCCGATCAACAGAAGACGCACAGGCTGAGCCTTTCCTTTGCGCGACGTCCCGGTGGCAGGCAGGAGATGAGGGGGTGACGGGGTGAGGGGGTGAATTGAACCACCTCGTCACGTCATCACCCCTTCACCTTGTCAGCCTTCACCTTGTCACCCCCTCACCTTGTCACCCCGTCACCTTGTCACCCCCTCATCCCTACCGCGCCATCTCCGTGTACCGCGTTTCCCGCAGGACGGTGACCTTGATTTCGCCGGGGTAGGTGAGGCGCTCCTCAAAGGCGCGGACGATGTCGCGGCAGACCTTGGCCGCGCTTTCGTCGGAGGTGTCCTTGGCGCTGACGATCACGCGGAGCGCGCGTGCGATGGTGGAGGCCGCCTTGAACCGCCTGGA
>CAYGZI010000381.1:0-6130 GCA_964354245.1 uncultured Planctomycetaceae bacterium | reverse complement strand
CGTCGCGGTGCAGCACGCGCTCGAAATCCTCCACCGAGAACTTCCGATCGCCCTCCAGCAGTTGACGCAGCCGCCACGAGCGTCCCGTGTGACCGGTCCCGCCGGTGGCCAAGCCCAGGTCGTAGGGATACCAGGAGCCGACGGGCAGATTGTTGGCGTGGCTGATGAAGCCCGCGTCCGGGTTGAGCGTATGGGGCAGATCGTCCAGGGGGATGCGGCCTTGGACCTCATCTTTGCCGGTCCAGCCTTCAAAAGCGCGGCGCGGCGAGCGGACCGTGAGCGGCCGGTGGACGAGCGTCTGATAGCCCAGGTTCCCCTCTGCGTCGGCATAGACCACGTGAAGCCCGGGGTAGTAGTAGTGCTCGATGGCCTTGCGGAATTCCTGCCAATTGACTGCTGTGAGGAGTTCGAGCATGGCGCGGGCGGTCGTCCCGGCATCCATGGACTGCGCGTCGTAGCAAAGATACGCCTCGCCGGGCCGCGATCTCCGCGCCAAGGAGTTGAAGACGGTTCCGTGCCGGTTGGTCAACACCTCCTGAATGACGGCTGGGGCGCCCTTGACGTCGATCTTCTCCAGGTGCCGCCGGAACGGGACCGCCTTGCCCTCGAAGAGGAAGCCCTTGCCGTCGGGCGCGAGCCGGTCGAGGAAGGTGACGATCGAGTCCACGCCCAGGGCGGTCGCCCCCCAGGCGATGCGGCGGTTGAAGCCGATGAACAGTCCCGGGCAGCCGGGGATGCCCAGGCCCCGGGCGTCGATCCTCCCGGCTGCCAGATGGAACTCGTAGAAGAACGGCGGCGAGCTGAGGGGCAACTGCGGGTCGCTTTCGAGGATCGGCTTGCCGGTGGTCGAGCGCCGGCCGCCAACGGCCCAGGCGTGGCTCATTTTGGAGGGCTCGGGGCCGGCCGGGCGGAGACCGAAACCGGACATGCGCGGCATGGCCTTCAGCCGAGCGTAGGCCTCCTTGTTCTTGGCCATCTCGGACTCGGGCACGATCGCGGCCTCGTCGTCGATGACCATGACCGCCTGCCGGGCCGCCTCGGCTTCCCCCACCTCAGCCGCCAGCTCGCGAAACCGGTGATACGCCTCGACGCTCCCTTCGTCGAACGGCGAGCCCAGGACGAGAATCCCTCGCATGGCCAGCAGGCAGTCGGCCGGCGTCCAAGGGTCGGGAAGGATGCCCAGCGGCTTGAAACGCCGCGCTACCGAGTCGGGGTGCTCCTTGACCCACGCATTCACCCCGGCCGCATAAAAGCGGAAGTACTGCTGCAACTGCCCCGGCAGCCGCGCAAGAGCCCGAGCGGCGTACGCGGGGTGGCCGGCGATCCTGGCGCGGCGGTCCGAGTCGACCCACTCGGGGCCGAAGACCTCGGCGAGCCTGCCGGCCGCCCGCCGGCGCACCAGGTCCATTTGCAGCATCCGGTCCTCGGCACAGGCATAGCCCAGCCCAAAGAACCCGGACGGCTCGTCTCGGGCAAAGACGTGCGGAGTGCCCCACCGATCGCGAACGATTTCGACTGTGCTCTCGCCCGCCCGGGATTCCGTGTTGCAGGCAAGCCAAACGACGACAAACAGTAGTCCATTGCACTTCATCACGTGGTCCTCACCGGGGCTGAGTTCAACATCGGCGCCCTGCGCTCGTGCATCGGATCGCACACTCGGCCCCACATATAGCACACTCCGGCGGCGGCGGCCAGCCGCCGTCCGAAGGAAACACCTGGCCGGTCTTGGGTCTTGAGGGTCGCTTGACTCTCGGCCCCCCGCGCGTTAGAGTCGCAATCCGGGCGGCGATCGGGATCTCCCATTGTATTCTTTGCCAGTCGGACGGCTGACCGATTTCACCTTCAACCGGAGCCAACCTTCATGCAACACCACGCCCAGACCACCTCGGCGAATGGCTCGCCGCCTGCAAGGGCGGCCCCAAGACGTTCCAGGGCTTCGACACGGCCGCCAACGTTTCCGAGATCGCGATGGTGGGCATGGTGAGCCTGCGTTTCGGCAAGCCGATCGAGTGGGACAGCGACGCGCTGAAGGTCAAAGGCGAGTCCGAAGCCGAGCCGGATGTCAATCGTAGGGCCTGTTTGCCAAGGAGCCGGCGGGCAGTACAATACTGAAGGTGCGCCATCCCGTTTAGTGACGGTACGCACAAGAATCGCGTCAGCGAGCCTCCCAGGAGGGAATCCCCGTGGCCAGTCGCGACCTTGAGCGTATTCGCGACGCGATCCTCGACCATCGTTACACGTTTGTTGATCATTACCGTGTACGAGGTTTCGTGAGGCGTCTTTCATGTACGACTTTACTTGTGAACACTGCGGCGGCACGGTGCGCGAGCGGCGAGTCGAGCGCGAGGCGCTGCGGCACAAGGGGAGCTTTGTCATCCTGGAAGATGTGCCCGTCGGCGTCTGCGACCAGTGCGGAGCGCGGTACTTCGACGCTTCGATCCTCCGGCGTGTCGCCGAAATCGGCCGCGGCATGGCTCCGTCGCCACGAACGATGGAAGTTCCCGTCGCTCCGTACGCGCCGGCCTGACGCTCCGGGACGAAAAGCGGCGGGCCGGCTTGTCCGCCGCGGATGGGACGTATACTCCATTCGCTATGAGGAGGGGTTCTATGTTCTCCGTTGATTCGTTGCGGCGGGGGCTGACCGGTCTGGTCCCCTTGATGGTTGTGTTGGCCTGCGTCGCTTCTGTCCCGACGGTTGCCGCAAAGGAGCCGGCGGGCCTGAAGTTCTCCAAGCGCTGCCTCATGGTCAGCCCGAACGAGGGCTGCGCGATTGCCGACGTCAACCGCGACGGCAAACCGGACATCATCGCAGGCACGCACTGGTTCGCTGCCCCGGACTTCGTGCCGCGAGCGGTCCGCGACATCCCGCAGGTGTCGCTGGGCTTTGGGGCCGCGGAGTTCTACGCCAGCAACGGCGACCACCCGTGCGACGTGGACGGCGACGGCTGGATCGACGTCATCTCCGCCGGATGGACCGAGCCGGAAATCTGCTGGTACAAGAACCCCGGCAAGAAAGGGCTCGAAAAGGGCTGGAAATGGGAGCGGAACGTCCTGGTCAAGGCCCGGGCCGAGAACGAGGCCATTCACCTGGCCGACCTCGACCGCTGCGGCGTGCCCGAGATCATCGTCCACTGCTGGGTCCAGAAGGACCCGCTGGTGGCGTGGAAACTCATCAAGGGCGCCGACGGCAAGCCCGCCGTCAAGCGGATCGTGCTGGGCGACAAAGGCTGCGGCCACGGGTATGGCATCGGGGACGTAAACGGCGACGGGCGCGAGGACATCCTCTGCGCCGTGGGCTGGTACGAAAACCCCGGCGGCGACGTGTTTGCCAAGCCGTGGCGTCTCCATCCGGAGACGAAGCTTTCGGGCGCGGCTTCGCCCTTCCTGGTCGTGGACGTCAACGGCGACGGGCGCAACGACATCGTATGGGGCCGCGGTCACGACTATGGCGTCTACTGGCGCCAACAAGGCCCGCCCAAGCCCGACGGCACCACGACCTGGACCGAGCATCTGATCGACAAGTCCTGGTCGCAGGCCCACACCCTCACCTGGGCCGACCTGGACGGCGACGGTCAGGGCGAGCTGATCACCGGCAAGCGGGTCCGCGGCCACGGCGACATGGATCCCGGGGCAGCGGAGCCGGAGTGTCTCTACTACTACAAATGGGACAAGACGGCGGCGAAGTCTGTGCGGCACACGATCAGCCCGCCCGGCGGCGGCGTGGGGACCGGGATGCAGATCTGCGTGGCCGACCTGAATGGCGACGGCCGGCCCGACATCGCGGTCTCCGGCAAGACCGGGACGTGGGTGCTCTTGAACGAGGGGACGTAGGGACGAGGGACAATCCATGAGACCCGCACAACGGTCGCTCTTTGGCTTCTGTTTCGCGTCTTCGTTCTTTCGTGTTTTCGTGGTTCTCTTCTCTCTCGTGTGTTTTCTGGCCTGCCCGCTGGAGTCCCCGGCCGGCGAGATGACCCCCGCACAAAGCCGCCTGGGGATCAACTTAGCTGGGCCGTCGGACTGGAATACCGAGCTGCCGTTTGTCGACGTGTTCCGCCTGGCACGGCACTGGATCAGCCAGAAAAAGGGCGAGCCCTGGGGAAAAGGCCCCAAGCTGGAGCTCGACGCCAACGGCTGGGTCAAGCGCCTGGAGCCGGACTGCTGGGCCGAGACGCTGCTCTCGACCATCGAAGGCGGCCATTACCCGACCGGGCAGTACGTCTGCCTCTACGAGGGCGACGGCCAGATCGACTTCGGGAGCGCCCGCGAGGTGTCGCGCGGGCCCGGGCGGATTGTCTTCGAGCCCGGCGGCCAGGGCGCGTTCTTCCTGCGGATCCGCCGGACGAACCCGGAAAACCACGTCCGCAACATCCGCGTGATCATGCCCGGGTTCGAGAAGACCTATCGCGACAACCCGTGGCATCCTGCCTTCCTGGCCCGCTGGCGCCAGTTCAACACGATCCGCTTTATGGACTGGATGCTCACGAACGGCTCGAAGGTCCGCACGTGGGCCGACCGTCCCACGCCCGAGTATTTCACCTGCACCGAGCGGGGCGTGCCGCTGGAGTCGATGATCGACCTGTGCAACCGGCTGGGCGTGAACCCCTGGTTCTGTATGCCGCATGAGGCGGACGACGACTACGTGCGCCAGTTCGCCCGGCAAGTGAACCGCGACTTGAAGCCGGGCCTCAAGGTCTACGTCGAGTACTCCAACGAAATCTGGAACTCCATCTTTCAGCAGACCCGGTACTCGGGCGAGCAGGGCCTGAAGCTGGGCTTCGGCGAGAAGCCGTGGGAGGCCGGCTGGCGGTTTAGTTCCGTCCGCTCCGTGCAAATGTTCGCGATATGGGAGGAGGTCTTTGGCGGGCGAGACCGGCTGGTGCGGGTGATCGCTTCGCAAGCGGCGGTTCCCTACATCGCCGAGCAGAAGCTCTCCTTCCGCGACGCCTTCAAGCAGTGCGACGCCCTGGGCATCGCCCCCTACATGAGCTTCAACATCCCGGCCAAGAGCGACCGCGGGCGATCGGACCGGCTGGACGCGGACACGGTCTCGCGCTGGACCGTCGAGCAGGTCCTCGATCACGTCGAGAACCGCTCTCTGCCCGAGTGCATCCGCTGGATCCAGGACAACAAGAAGGTCGCCGACAAGTACAAGGTGAAGCTCGTGGCCTACGAGGCCGGGCAACACCTGGTGGGAGTGGGCGGCGGCGAGAACAACGAGAAGCTCACCAAACTCCTCATGGCGGCCAACCGCCACCCGCGCATGAGCCAGTTCTACACCCGCTATCTCGATGCGTGGCGCGACGCCGGCGGCGACCTGTGCGGCATCTTCTCGTCGGTGGGCCGGTTCAGCAAGTGGGGAAGCTGGGGCCTGCTGGAATACTACGACGACGATACGCCCAAGTTCCAGGCCGTGCTCCGCTGGAACGGGGCCAACCCGCGGTAGCTGGGGCTGCCGCCCGAGCCTCTACTGCACCGGCCACCAGGATTCGATCTGGCGGCGCAGCCGCGTGACCTCGTCCGGCCGGGCGTCGGCGCGGTCTTGCGTTTCGTGCGGGTCGGCCAACAGGTCGTAGAGTTCCGGCCTCGCGCCGGGGACATTGGCCGCGTGGGGCAGGATCAGCTTCCAGCGGCCGTCGTTGCACCACCGGTATCGGAGGTTCGCCGCCGGCCGGTGGATGTCTACCGCGCTATGGGTGAAGACCTCGCCGAAGATCGCCTTGCGGCGAGTCAGGGCATCGGCATCCAGAAGGCTCACGCCCTGCATCTCGGGGGTCGGCTTGAGCCCGCAGGCGGCCAGGATGGTCGGGGCCAGGTCGATGCTCACCACGGGCGTGCGCTCGTCCCGACGCGGCGCGAGGTGGCCGGGCCAGCGGAGGATGATCGGCGTGCGCAGCCCGCCGTCGTACGGCGACTGCTTGGACTTCGGAGCATAGCCGCCCTTGGCCGGATTCTGGATCCAGCCATTGTCCGCCAGGAACACGACCAGCGTGCTGCGGCTGAGGTCCTTCTTGTCGAGGTAGTCCAGCAACTCGCCGCAGGTCTGGTCGAACCACTCGCACATCGCCCAGTAGCGGGCCACGTGCAGGGAGCCGGTCTTCGCGCGGTAGTGGTCCAGGAGCGTTGGCGG
>CAYGZI010000380.1:0-6134 GCA_964354245.1 uncultured Planctomycetaceae bacterium | reverse complement strand
CCTACGTGCAGCACCTGGTCTCGGTGATCCGCGGCCGGCTGCGGGACGGGTGCGGCCCGGTGGACCTGGTGAAGGCCGCTTTTCCCGGCGGCTCCGTGACCGGGGCCCCGAAGATCCGCGCGATGGAGATCATCGCCGAGCTGGAGCCCACGTCCCGCGGACCCTACTGCGGGTCGCTCGGGTATCTGGGGTTCGACGGCTCGATGGACCTGAGCATCTTGATCCGCACGATTACGGCGGGGCGGGGCTGGTGGCAGTTCCCCGTTGGCGGCGGGATCGTCGCCCAATCCGATCCGCAACAGGAGTACCAGGAGACGTGGGACAAGGCGGAGGGCCTGCTCCGCGCCCTGAAACCATGATCCTCGTGATCGACAACTACGACAGCTTCGTCTTCAACCTGGCCCGCTACTTCCAGCGGCTCGGCCAGCCCACGCACGTGGCGCGCAATACGGCGATCGACGCCGGGCAAGTCCGCGCAATGCGGCCGGACGCGATGGTCTTGTCGCCGGGGCCTTGCGCGCCCGAGCAGGCCGGCCGCTCGCTGGAGCTGGTGCGGGAGCTTTACGCGGAGTTGCCGATCCTGGGCGTCTGCCTGGGGCATCAGATCATTGCCGAGGCCCTCGGCGGCCGGGTCGTGCGCGCCGCCGAGCCGGTCCACGGCCGGAGCTCGAAGGTCTTTCACGACGGGCGCGGAGTGTTCGCCAGGCTTCCAAGCCCGATCGTCGCGGCCCGATACCATTCGCTGGCCGTCGAAGAAAGCTCGCTGCCGGCAATGGTGGAGGTCTGCGCCCGGACGGAAGACGGGACGATCATGGCGATCCGCCATCGCGAGCTGCCGATCATCGGGCTGCAATTCCATCCCGAGTCGATCTTGACCGAGAGCGGCTACCCGCTCTTGGCCGGATTCCTGCGCCTGGCGGGTCTGCCGGTGCCGGTGAACGTGCCCTCAATCGCCGACGAACTCCGGCAAGGGGCGTCTACGGCCGCTTGGGCAGTTTCAGCGGGACGTTGCCCAGATCCACGGCCGCGGCGCTCTTGACCGTGACCTTGCCGACGTCATAGGACATCTCTTCCTGCGTCGGGTCCGACAGCTTGTACTGCGGCACCATCAAGTGGTACGTGCAACCGACGACCAGGCGGGGGAGCTGGAACCGGCCGTACGCGTCGGTCTTGACCTTGCCGCCGAAGTGGTGGCTGAACGGACTGTCCGGCCCGCCCAGGTGAATCCGGACACCATACGCGATGTCGAGGCCGCGCAGCGGCTCCTCGCTGAGGGGATCGGTCAACACGCCCTTGGCCGATCCCACGGGCCGCACCGGGATCGCGATCTCCGCATCGTCTTGGGAGATCTCGATCACCCCGGCCAGAGTCCCGTCGCGGCTGCGGGCGCAGATGACCATCTTGTCCAGCCAGCGCTCCGTGTGGAACCGGCCCTGCGCGTCGGCGGTAACACTGAGATCCGCGTGGCCCAACTCCGTCACCGGTACGCCCGTGACCTCGGCCAGCGGCGCGTGCTGCGCCGGGTCTCCTTCCACCACAACCCGGCCGGAGATCAGGCCTCGCTCAGGGCGTTGAGTATGGAAATCGAAGACCAGCTCCCGCTGGTTCGTGACCGTGAACTCCTCGCGCCGGTTCGCAGAGGGCCCTCGCAGGTCGTACCGTCCCGGCCCGGCGTGGAACTCATAGCGACCCTCCCGATCAGTCGTTGCCGAGCGGACGATCGTCGGCTGGGGGTACGGCCTATCGCCGGTCGGACCAGGCAGTGTCTGGTCCCCGGGCAAAGACTCCCGGTCGGCGCCGTATTGGTACAAGGCGACGTACTGGCCGGGCAGCGGTTTCTTCTCGGGGTTGATCGTGATTTGCCCGTGGACCCGGGTGGCAGGCTGGAGCAGGAAGTCCACGCCATCCACGGGCGTGTCCGGACGGACGACGATCCCGGTGCGCGGCGGCGCTGCCCAGCGCGGATCGCTGAGGGCAAACAGGTAGAGCTGATCCGGATTGACTCGGAACTCAAACTGGCCTTGCTTGTCGGTCAGCGTCATGCCGTGGAAACCATCCATCTCGTAGCCCGCGCCCCTGCCTTCGACCCCGATTCCTTCGGCCGGGCGCCCGTCGGCAAACCGCACCTTGCCGCGGACCGGCACGGTGCGAAGCAGGCGCACCGTCATCTCGCCCTGCTGCTTCGCGGGGTCGTAGGTGATCCTGGCGGGGACCCAACGGTCGCGCGACTCGTGCCATAAGGTGAGCGGCTGGGCATACCAGGCGGGAATCCAGTCGAACGCGACCAGGCCCTTGGCGTCGGTCTTTGCCCGGAACTGGAATAGGCCGCTCAGGTTGAGGTCGTCGCGCCACTTCGGCTTCGAGAAATACCAGGGGAAGACCGAAATCCCCGCCAGCGGACGGTCTTCCGGGTCCACCAATCGCAAACGGACGGTCTTGGCGCCGTCGAGCTTCAAGACCAAAGGACGGCTGAGGTCGGGCGCCTGGGGAAGGTCTCCGGTCAAGGCCCGGTCCTTGCCCGGGAACGACAGATAGTCCAGACCCAGCCCCGATTGAAAGGCATAAACGCGGTGCAGCGGGGCATCGGCCGGGACGAGGAGGCTGGCCTTGCCCTGTGAATCGGATCGGACATGGTCCAACCCGCGTTGCGCGCAGACAACGCCCACCACCGCCCCCGGCACCGGTTTCCCATTCTGGTCGACGACCTGGATTTCGAGCGCGCGGGCCGGCTTCAGGACCAGCCGGACGGGCGAGGGGGACCGCACGCCGTCGAGGTCAGACTCCAGTTGATGATAGGCCTGGAGGGATCGATCGGCCGTCTGGGCGAACAACGCCAGTCCCGGCACGGTGCGCTGCTTGATCCTCAGATCGAAGCGCCCGCGCGAATCGCTTTCCCCGGCCGCTTCATTCTCAGGAGAGAGGAAGGTGAAGAAGCGGACGCCGGCGACCGGGGCGCCTTGAACGTCTACTACAAGGCCGCGAACGACCGGCTGGTCGCTCGCAGCGCCGTCTTTCTTGTCGGCGGCGGAGTCCGCAGCGTCCTGCTTCGCGCTCTGCTTTGCCGCGGCCGCAACCGAGCCGGCCGGATCGGCCTTGGCACGGGGTGGGGGCGCAAAGGGACTGACCGCGCCAGCCAGCAGCACCACGGCGAGGGCTCCAGCCAACAGGCTCCCCGCCGACCGTCGGCTTACCGGGAGGCGGCACGACCCGGGCTGAAGAATCGAGCGGACCCGATGCTCCAACGAGTTGCGGCACACCATGGGGAGGGCCGTGCCTGCCAGGGCCGGGCGCGCGATCAGGCCCGCCGCCACGTCCACCAGGAATGCGGCGTATTGGCTGGGGCGCTGGCCGCCCTGAAGCACCACGTCGTCGCAGGCGATCTCCTGCTCGACTCGCATGCGCCGTGCCGCCAGCCAGACCAAGGGATGGAACCAGTAGACCACGCGGGCCAGCCGACCCGCGATCTGCCAGAGCACGTCCCGACGCGCCACGTGTGCCAATTCGTGGACCAGAACGGCTCGACGCAAAGCCCTCGGCCACCGCTCGCACTCCGTGGGGAGAAGGACCGCTGGCCGCAGCCAACCCGCCGCCATGGGGACGGCTATCTCGGGACTCATGCCGATCCGCACCCGATCCCGGATTCCGATGTGCGACGCAATCTCGCCGGCCATCTCGCGCCACGAGGCGTCCCCGGGCTCCGCGGCAGTTCCCGCCAGGCGCGAGACGGCACAATGGGAACGAACCAGGGAAACGGCGCCAATCCCCATTCCCGAGAGCCACAGGATCAATGCGACGGTCGGCCAGCCGATCCGCTCGGGTCCGCGGCCAACTCCGGGCGTCTCCCGTTCGCCTGGCGCGTGGTCCCCCGCCGGCGCCCGAGGGAGTCCGGAGGCGGCCGTCCCCGGCGCCGCCGGGAACGGACTGGCGGCAAGACCGGCCCGCAAGTCGCGTCCGGGGGAAAGGCCCGCTGGCTCCGGTGCGGGAGCGTTCGACGTCAGCCCTCCTTCACCGGAGGTCGGGCCCGTGCTCTCCGCGGCCGGCGCGGATGGCGGCGACGCAGTGGCCTGCTCCGGCCAGATCGTTGCCAAGTGCAAAGGGATTCTCGGCAGGATCGGACCCATCAGGGGTAGAACCAAGAGGCCGACGACGGCCAGAGCCCAGACCCGGTGGCGCACAGCGGCGGCCGACCGGCGCAGGCCGAGGCTCGCGCCCAAGGCAACCAGCAGAATCAACGATGCCCCCAGAGTCAGTTGCACGGCGACGGGCCACGCCGCCGCACCCCACCGCGCGATCGAGAGCATCGCCATTTCAACGTCCCTCCTTTCGCGTTTGGTCGATCAGTCTCCTCATGCGGTCCAGCTCCTCGTCGGTCAGGCTGTCCCGGGCCGCGTCGAGGAGGGCCGCCATCGCGTCGTACGCCCGGCCGCCGAACAACGTGGCCAGCAGTCGCCGCAGGGTGGACTCCTGGGCCTTTCGCTTGGGCACGACGGCGCGATAGAGGTACCGCTTCCCGTCGCGGCGATATGCCAGGACTCCCTTCTGGACGAGCATCCCCAGCATGGCCCTCACGGCGGAGTAACCGGGCGGCTCGTCCAGCCCGGCCAACACGTCGCAGACCGAAGCCTCGCCGGCCCGGTACACGGCCTCCACGATCTGCCGCTCGCGCTTGCCTAGATCCAACAGCAGGCGTTTCGATTTCAAGGGACTTCCTCCCACCGGGCAGAAGTGCTAATCAACTAGCATGTGCTAGTATTCTAGCAGGACTTCGTCGGCCGTCAAGAGGGCCCGCGGCAGGCGCCTCGAAAAAAGCGGACCCGCTCCCGGCCAACGCAAGATGCCGGTCCGCTCCTGCCGGGTGGTGCGGACATCATGCCCGTGCTCTCCTCGGGCGCCGCCGGGGCGCCGGTGCTCCGTCCGGTGGCTGGGCCGTGCAAAGCGTGCCCCAGCTTGCTGCGGCCGCGAGCCGTCACCTATACTACACGTCTGAGAGCCACCGCAGCATGCCCTGGTTTGCGGGTTTCTTCGGCGTCTCGACTTTGGGCCGTTGCGATGAAGTCGGTCTTCACCCGTCGCGAGTTCCTGACGACGACTTCGACTGCGGGAGTGGCCGCCGGGCTAGCCAAGCTGGGCTGGCCCGCGCCCGCCGTCGCCCCGAGCCTGCGCAGCCCCAATGAGGAAGTCCGCGTCGCGTGCATCGGGATCCGCGGCAGGGGACGGGCCCATATCGACGGGTTGGCCGCCGTGCCGGGCGTCCGCGTGGTTGCTTTGTGCGACGTGGACGAAAGCGTGCTCGGCACCCGGGCGGCAGAATTGGAGAGTCGCAGCGCGGTCAAGCCCAAACGACTGGTCGATTACCGCAGACTCATGGAGGACCGCCAGATCGACGCGGTGAGCATCGCCACGCCCAATCACACGCACGCCCTGCTGGCCATTGCCGCCATGGAAGCGGGCAAGGACGTCTACGTCGAAAAGCCCTGCTCGCACAACCTCTGGGAGGGACGCCAACTGGTCTGCGCCGCCCGGCAATTCCGCCGCGTGTGCCAGCACGGCACCCAGGCCCGCAGCTCGCCGGCTGTGCGCGAGGCGATCCGCCTGCTCCGCGCGGGCCTGATTGGCGAGGTCTACCTGGCCCGAGCGATCTGCTTTCAGTGGCGCCCGTCCCACGGGCCCGTGGCCGACGAGCCGGCGCCGTCGGGCGTCGGGTATGACCTGTGGCTCGGCCCGGCCCCCAAGCGGCCGTTCAGCCGCGATCGCTTCCACTGCCACTGGCGCTGGCACTGGGATTATGGCAACGGCGACCTGGGCAACCAGGGCGTCCATGAAATCGACCTGGCGCGGTGGGGCCTTGGGGTCGGGCTGCCGGCCACGGTCCACGCCGCCGGGGCACAGTTCACGTTCGACGATGGCCCGCCGACGCGCGAGCCGCTGGTGGCCCTCTTCGAGTATCCCGACAAGAGGAAGATGCTCGTCTTCGAGACGCGGCCGCCCAGCGCAAGCCACGCGGACTCCGGCCCCGGCCCCGCCAGCGCCCCTGGCGTGACTTTCTACGGCACCGAGGGGTACGTGCAGGTGTTCTACTTCGGTTATCGCACCTTCCTCGGCCGGGAGCGCGAGCCCGGGCCCCACGCCACCGG
>CAYGZI010000379.1:0-6145 GCA_964354245.1 uncultured Planctomycetaceae bacterium | reverse complement strand
CAAGAGGCGTGGCGGGAAGTTGACGTGCTGCCGGCCGCTCTCGCGCTCCAATCGACGAATGTCCGCGGCGATCGCGGAAATGTCATTGCCGAATTGCGATGCGTGGGCCCGCCGCACCCGTCGGATCTCCTCGACGATGGGGTCGTCAAACATCGGTCTGGGGCTCCATGAGTTCTTCGGGCGTGCAGATCGTCGGTGGCTGGTAGCCCTCGGCGGTGCAGGCACGCTCGATCTTCGATCGCATCGTGGCATTCGCAATGTGCTTGTAGTTCCACCAGGCACTAATCCTGAGAATCCCACCGAGATTATACTCAATTCTCCGGTCGTCTGTCTTGTGGCCCGGCGTCCTGTATTTTGGGAACGCCGGACGGCCCTATCGACCCTGGCTTTGCATTGGTCCGACGTATTGGCGGGCCATCACCAGGTTGTCGAAGTAGACCTTGATCGGGTGAGCCGCGTCATACTCCTTCGGCAGACCGTGATAGTAGGTCTCGCCCCACTGGGTCTTCTTGTCGAGGTGATAGCTGTAGAAGCCCATCTCGGCCTCGCGGCTGCCGAGCTTCCCGTAAGGCTGCAAGCCGGAGTAAAAGTAGCCGCGCGACGAGACGTCGCGCACGGCGGCCATTCCGACCCAGGCGCTATCGGGCCGGGTCACGTCGCGCCCGCCCGACAGCGCGACGAATCGAGTGGTGTGTTTTTCCATCGCAGCGTTCTCCTTTCTCGTGCCGATGCCGATTTGCGACCGATTTTGACTCGACGACGCCTTGGCGACAAGCAGGGCGCTTCGGAAAAAGGGTGCCCCCGTTGAGTGGGCACTGGGCCGGGGGTATGATCGACTGGGCGGAACACGGGGCGTTGCGCAGGTTAGGCGGCGGGAACGCACACGGAGACTCGACGATGGCTGATCCGTCACGCCTCCCGGAGGACCTTGGGGCAGACTCGCTGGACGTGACCGAGTTGGTGACGGAGCTTGAGAAGGAGTTCGGCATCGTCATCCCGCCCCACGAGGCAGAGCAAATCAAAACGGTCGCCGACGCGATCCGCTGGATCGAGCGGCACCGCGGCAGCGAGCCGGCCTGAAAACAGCAAAGGAGACTCCCGATGCCCCGGACAAGACTGGATCGACTGATCTTCGTGGGCTTCAACTCCCGCGTCGCGGCGCTCGACCGCGACACCGGCGACCTGGTTTGGACCTGGAAGTGCCCGAAAGGAAGCGGCTACGTGGCCGTGCTGCTGGACGGCGACCGGCTCATCGCCTCGGTCAACGGCTACACCTACTGCCTTGCGCCGCACGACGGCAACCAGCTCTGGGAGAACCCGCTGGAAGGGCTGGGCGTGGGCGTGCCTTGCCTGGCCTCAGCCCGGGGGAGCACCGCCGGCCAGTCGTTCCGCTTTGCCGCGGCCGACGAAGAGGCGGCCAACAGCAGCGCCGCCGCGGCCGGCGGGTGACCCGCTCGCGCCCGGCAGGAGCCTTGCGCTCCCGGAATCGTCCAATGCTGCTTGGAGCAGCGGAGAGAGGCAGGACCATGAGAGCCATCACCAGGGCCGTTGGACCAACTCTTGCCCAGTGCGAGCTGACCTTTCGTGCCCGAGAGTCCATTGATGTTGGGAAGGCTGCCGCACAACATCGAGCGTACTGTCAAGCCCTTGAGCGCGCGGGGATCGCCGTCGAGGTCCTTCCGGCAGACGAGCACCTCCCGGATGCGGTGTTTGTCGAGGACGCGGCGGCGGTGTTCGATGAGGTTGCCATCATCGCTAGACCGGGGACGCCCACGCGACGGGAGGAAGTCCCTGCGATTGCCGCGGCGCTGGCCCGCTACCGAAAGCTCTCCAGGATCGAGCCTCCCGGCACTCTGGAAGGTGGGGACGTGCTGCGTATCGGACGCGAGTGCTACGTCGGGCTCTCCACGCGCACCAACCGCGAAGGCGCCGAACAACTGGCGGCAATCGTCGGCCCTCTGGGATACCGCGTGACGCCAATCGCCGTCCATGGCTGCCTACACCTGAAGACCGCGGTGACGGCGATTGACGAGGGGACTCTGCTGGTCAGTCCGCGCTGGATCGACGCCGGGCCTTTGCGCAAGTACAAGAGGCTGGAGGCGCCGCACGACGAGCCTTCTGCCGCGAACGCGCTCGTGGTAGGCGGCGTCGTCCACATTTCCGCGCGGTGGCCGCAGACGCAGCGACTCCTTGAAGAGCACGGCTTTCGCACCGTGACATTCGACATCAGTGAGTTTGAGAAGGCCGAGGCAGGACTGACGTGTCTCAGCCTGCTGGTTGCGGTCAAGAACGACGACCGTCAAACGGCTTAAATGACCTTTTGCGATTCCAGGAGACAGCACACGTTCGTAGTACCGGCTTTAGCCGGCTGGAGTCCGATCCAGCGTATCGGCCGGCTGAAGCCGGTACTACGAACAGTCTCCGGCAATCACGCAACCCCATTTAGACATCCACCCACCGCTTCTGGGCAGCCGACTGCCGCACGCGGTCCATCAGGTGCTGGACGCGGATCCCTTGATCCAGGCCCGGCTCGGCGGGACGGCCCTGGGCAACGGCCTCCAGGAAGTTCTCCAGGCAGGCCACGTGGCTGCGGATCCAGCCGATGGCCGCCTTGGGGCTGGGGAAACCGGCCGACGGCAAGGGGTAACGCTGTCCGGCGTCGATCCGGTTCCATCCGCGCAGGCCCCCCAGCGGCCGATCCGGCGCCGAGGCATCGTGCAGCTCCAGATGGTGCGGGTCCATGCCGTTGTAACGCAGGGCCCCGCGCGAGCCGTGGATCTCCACGCGGATTTCGTCCTCGGTCCCCGTGGCGATCTTGGTGGCCTCGATCGTGCCCAAGGCGCCCGATTGCACCCGCGCCAAGAGCATCACGCAGTCCTCGGCGTCCACGGGGAGCTTTTGCGTCGGATCGGAGGACGACGGCCGCTCGGGGTAGGCGATCTGGGTCGCGGCCATGACCGAGGAGAGCGGACCGATGAGCCAATCGACGAGGTCCAGCACGTGAGAGGCCAGGTCGGCGATCACTCCGCCGCCGGCCGCGGCCGTGAACTTCCACTTCAGAGGCGCGGCCGGGTTGGCGCTCCCGCCGTGCAAATAGCAGACGCGGAAGCCGAGAACCTGGCCCAGCCAACCCGCCGCGATCAGTTGCCTGGCCCGCATCGTCGCCGGGAAGAAACGGTTCTGGAACGTCATCTGCGCAGTGGCGCGGTAGGCGGGCAAGGCGGCCCGGATTTCCTCGGCCTCATCCATCGTGGCCACCAGCGGCTTGTCGCAGTAGATGTGCTTCTGGTGCTGCATGGCCGAGAGCAGGGCCTCCTTGTGCAGGTGGTTGGGCGTGCAGACGTGGACCACGTCGATCTCGGGATTCTCGGTGACGGCCCGGTAATCCGTGGCCGCCACGTCCGCGCCGACCGTCTCCCGGGCCTTCTCGGCAGTCTCCATGCGGCTGGTGACGACGTGGGTAACACGGGCGCGGAGCGGCATCGGGTCGTAGAAGAGCGGCAGGGTCAAGTAGCCGTAGGCGTGGACCTTGCCGATGAAGCCGAAGCCGAGGATGCCGACGTTGTAGACCTTCAAGGAGGAGTTCCTGTCTTGGTTCGCCATCAATTGGAGTGGTTGGCGTCCTGAGTTGGCGGATTCATGGGCATAGGCCGCTAGTGGGTGGAGAAGAGCGATTATTGGGCTCTCGCCGTTGCCGTGCAAGGGGCGGCGTGAGAGTCCTTGGCTTTCTTGACGTTCCGCTGCTATTCGGTCACGATACCTATCTGGTGCAGCACCCGAACGGCAGACGGGAATGTCTGCATCCGAGCGGCAGACAGGAATGTCTGCCCTCCTGGTGATGGGTAGCACGTGGACTCGGGGAGGACCATTCATGCGCGACATCCACATTGCGGCGGCCCAGTTCGAGGCACGCGACGCGGACAAGGACTACAACTTCGGCCGCATCGAGGCACTCGCCCGGCAGGCGGCCGCGGCCGGGGCCGAAATCGTCAGCTTCCACGAGTGCTGCATCACGGGATACACGTTCCTACAGGAACTCACCCGCGACCAGGTGGCCGCGCTGGCCGAGACCGTGCCCGGCGGGCCGAGCACCGAGCGGCTGGTGGCGCTGTCGCGCCGGCTCGGCGTGGCCCTCTTGGCCGGCCTCGTCGAACGCGACGGCGACGAACTCCGCAATACCTACATCGCCGTGGCCCCCGAGGGCTTCGTCGCCAAGTTCAGCAAGCTCCACGAGTTCATCAGCCCGCATTTGAGCTGGGGCAACGAGTTTAGGATCTTCGATCTGTGCGGCGTCCGGGCGAGCATCCTCACCTGCTACGACAACAACCTGGTCGAGAACCCGCGGATCGTGACGCTCCAGGGCGCCGAGGTGATCTTCGCCCCGCACGTGACCGGCGGTCTGCAAAGCCCGATGCCGGGCCGCGGCAAGATCGACAAGCGGCTGTGGGACAATCGCCAGCGCGATCCCGTGTCGCTGCGCATGGAGTTCGAGGGCCCCAAAGGCCGCGGCTGGCTCATGCACTGGCTTCCGACCCGGGCTTATGAGAACGGCGTCTATTACGTGTTTTCCAACGCGGTCGGCGTGGACCACGACACGATCAAGCCCGGCGGGGCAATGATCATCGACCCGTTCGGCGAACTCGTGGTCGAGTCCCATGCGCTGGGCGACGACGTGGTCGTGGGGCTCTGCACGCCGGAGAAGATCGAGCGATCGGGTGGGCGGCGATACCTTCGCGCGCGGCGGCCGGAGCTCTACGGCAAGCTATCGGAGCCCCTTCCGCCGGGTGAGAAGCCGGAGGTCAACCCGGGCTGGAGGCTGAAGGGGGAAGGGGCGAGGGACGAGGGGCGAGGGACGAGCGTTTAGCCTCCGCGCTTGCGCGGCGGTCACCCGGAGAGACTTCCGAAGTCTTGAAGACTTCGGAAGTCTGCGTGGCGGGTGCCATGGCGACGCTTGCGTCGCCATGCGGGGCTCGGACATGCCCACGATAAGCGTGGGCATGGCACCGGCGCTGGCAATCCCGTCACCTTTGTGTTATAATAGCCCTCCCGTATGGGGGTATTCTTCCTCCGCCGGCCCAAGATCCCCTCTTTCTCTGAGAATACGTGTTATAGGGACGAACGAAATCCCGCCAGGATTCGTCGATAGATCGCAGACCCGGTGCGCATATCTACTGAGAGACAGGGCCCCATCTCGTTACGACACCCGAGACAGGAGAAGCAGCATGTCGGTTGACACGGTACCCACGACCCTGGCAACAGAGCGGGTTGACCTCTTCGCCGATCGGGTGCGGCGGATCCGGTCGAGCCTGCACCAGGTGGTGGTCGGGCAGGACGAGGTGATCGACCAGCTCTTGACCTGTGCCCTGACCGGCTCACATGCCCTATTGGTGGGGGTTCCGGGGCTGGCCAAGACGCTGATGGTCAAGGCCCTCGCCTCGTCGTTCGACTGGAAATACTCCCGCATCCAGTTCACCCCCGACCTGATGCCGGCCGACGTGACCGGCTATGAGCTTCTCGGCCGCAGCGAGGACTCGCAGGGGCCGAAGATGGTCTTTCGTCCCGGGCCGGTCTTCGCCAACCTGGTGCTGGCCGACGAGATCAACCGCGCGGCCCCCAAGACCCAATCGGCCCTGCTGGAGTCGATGGCCGAGCGCCACGTCACCGTGGGCGGCCAGACCTATATGCTCGAAGACCCCTTCCTCGTCGCTGCCACGCAAAACCCGATCGAGCAGGAGGGAACCTACCCGCTGCCCGAGGCACAGCTCGACCGTTTCATGATGGAGGTCCGCATCGGCTATCCGTCGCTTGAGCAGGAAGAGGAGATCGTCATGAAGACGACCTCGGGCCTGCCGAAGCTGCCCCATGCCTCCATGACCCGCAACGAATTCCTCCAGCTCCGCGACCTCGTGCTGGCCGTGCCCGTGGCGCCCAACGTGGCCTCTTGGGCGGTGCGCCTCTGCCGGGCCAGCCGGCCGGAAGACCCCCGCTCGACCACTTACGTCAAGAACTACGTTGCCTGGGGCGCCGGCCCGCGCGGCCCGCAGAATCTCGTCCTCGGGGCCAAGGCCCGGGCCCTTCTGGTCGGGCGTCCGGCCCCGACGGTGGAGGACATCCGGGCCTTGGCGCTGCCGGTCTTGCGGCATCG
>CAYGZI010000378.1:0-6159 GCA_964354245.1 uncultured Planctomycetaceae bacterium | reverse complement strand
GAGCCGCGAGCCATCCAGCCGTGGTTGTGGGCCATCGCGAAGGCAATACAATGGGGGGACACTGCATCGAGGAGGTCCGCATGGGATTCGATCTTGCTGAGGTCCAAGGGGCGATTAGACAACACGGGGGAGATGGCTGGCTTTTTTGCGACATCGCCCGACGCGACGGGATTGCCTACCGCGTGCTCGGGCTGGACGCGTCGCGCATGACCACCCGGCGCTGGTACTACTTCGTTCCCGCGCAAGGAGTCCCCAAGAAGCTCGTCCACGGCATCGAGCGGAACCGTCTGGACGGGCTCCCCGGCGAGGCGACGCTCTACGTGGGCTGGAAGGAGCTGCACGAGCGGCTCCAGACTATGCTTGCCGGCTGCCGCAGGCTCTTCATGCAGTACTCGCCGGAGAACAACCTCCCGCTGGTCTCCGTGGTGGACGCGGGGACGGTGGAGCTGCTCCGCAGATTCGGCAAGGAGGTGATCTCGTCGGCCAACCTGGTGCAGTTCTTCGAGGCCGCCATCGACGAGGAAGGGATCCGCTCGCACAAGACCGCTGGGGCAAAGGTCCAGAGGATCAAGGACGCGGCCTTTCGCCTGGCCATCGACGCGGTCAAGGCGGGCAAGCGACTGACGGAGTGGGACGTGCAGCAGTTCATCGTGGAGGAGTTCGGCAAGGAGAACCTCACGTCCGACGGGCTGCCGCCCATCGTCGCGGTGAACGCCCACGCGGCGGATCCGCACTTCGAGCCCAATCCGGCCGGCAGCGCCCCAATCCGCGAGGGCGACCGGCTCCTGATCGACCTGTGGGCCAGGGAGAACGTACACGAGGGGATCTACTACGACATCACCTGGTGCGGCTTCATGGGAACGCGGCCGGACGAGGAGTATCGGAGGCTCTTCGACGTGGTCGTGCAGGCAAGGATCCTGACGAAGGAGTTCATCATCGAGAGGATGGCCCAGCGGAAACCGGTCTTCGGATGGGAGGCCGACGACGTGTGCCGGGGCTTCATCGCGAGCCAGGGCTTGGCCGAGTATTTCATCCACCGGACCGGGCACTCGATCCACAAGACCGTTCACGGAAATGGGGTCAACCTGGACAATCTGGAGACCCGCGACGACCGGGAGATTATCCCCGGGACGTGTTTCTCGATCGAGCCGGGGATCTACCGCGGGGAGATTGGGGTCCGATCGGAGATCGACGTCCTGGTGGACCACCAAAGGAACGTCCTGGTCGTGGGCGCAGAGCAACAGGAGCTGATTACGTTTGACTAAGGAGCCGCGCACGGATAACGTGACCGACTCTTGTGGTGCAGGCGTCCCGCCTGCCCGAGAGAATGCAGGCGGGACGCCTGCACCACAACAGAGAGTCGGTCAACTTGTTTCTGCGCGGCTCCTAATCTGGAGGCGATGAGCCATGTTGCGGACCCTGGCTTTCCTGGTGGTTCTTCTGTTCGCTCGATCCGCAGCGTCCAAGGATGCGACGTGGGTCCAGCGGGAAGGAGAGGTCTACGGGGCCCAGGCCGACGCAAGCGGTCCCATTGGCGGCGGGCAGGGCTATGCCCGGATCGCGGCCAAGGGAGACTTCACCGTTTCGGACCTCGATGGACTGCTGAAAGCCCTGGGCCAGGCCAAGGCCGGCCAAGTGGTCTTCATCCCGGGAGACGCGGAAATCGATTGCACCGCCCGGGTCTACATCGAGCGGCTCGCGATCGTCGTTCCCGGCGGCGTCACCCTGGCGAGCGACCGTGGAGCCACCAGATCGCAAGGGGCCCTTATTTGCTCCGACGCCCTCGACACGCCTGCGCTCGTGCGCGCCGGCGGGCCCGACGTGCGGATCACCGGCCTGCGTATCCGGGGCCCCAACCCGAAGCGATACCTGGACCATCACCGCCGCTCGTTCGCCGAGGGGCGGGGGAGCGCCTATTACTACAAGTTCCCCACCTCGGACGGCATCACCACCACCTACCCCGGTCTGGAGATCGACAACTGCGAAATCTCGGCCTTCGGTCACGCCGGGATAAGCCTTGTCCGGGGGAATCGGCACCACATTCACCACAATTTCATCCACCACTGTCAGTACCAGGGTCTGGGCTACGGGATTTGCCACGACACCGCGTCGTCGCTAGTCGAGCGAAACCTCTTCGATTTCAACCGGCATTCGATCGCGGGCACGGGCAGGCCGGGCTGCGGCTATGAGGCCCGTCACAATGTGGAGCTGGGCACCTCGCTGAGCCACTGTTTCGACATGCACGGCGGCCGCGACCGCAAGGACGGCACCGACGTGGCCGGCACCACGATCTTGATTCACCACAACACCTTCCGCGCACCCGAGCGGGCGGTCGTGATCCGCGGCGTGCCCGAGGCTGCCTGCCGGGTCTTCCGCAACTGGTTCCCCAAGCACGCTGCCCCCGGCGCGGCCGTCCAGGCTGCCGCAAAGACGCTTGTCAGTGACAACGCCTATGGCGTTGATCCGCCGCGGATCGTGAAATGACCGGACGCTGGCTAGCGGCGACCCCCGATCGTTGCACCCGGTTTCTTTGGGGGGTGTCGGGGAGTGGTGCCCCGGGACGGGTGACGCTAGAATACCACGCATCGAGCAGGGCACGGGACCAGATGCCGAGGCGGCGTCTGTGATACTTCTTGCCCATTTTCTCGGCGCTACCTCTTTTGACTAGGAAGGCCGATGGCGATGGCAGACTTCCTGGCCGCGCTGGGCGACACCGGTGGCTGGGCGAAGCGGCACCTGCTGGGCTTGGAGGAGCTTTCCGCCGAGGAAATCACCCTGATCCTCGACAAGGCCGACATCTTCCGCAGGGCCCTCGACGCGGGCGAGCGGCGTTTCCCGCTGCTTCCGGGCAAGACCTGCTGCAACATGTTCTTCGAGAACTCCACGCGCACGCGGAACAGTTTTGCCCTTGCCGCAAGGCGCCTCGGGGCCGACATGGTCGATTTCTCCGCCGCCACCAGCAGCCTCGCCAAGGGGGAGACGGTTATCGACACCGCCCGAAACATCGAGGCCATGAAGGTCGATGCGGTCATCGTCCGGCACCGCACCCCCGGCACGCCCCATTTGCTGGCCCAGAATATCCATTGCACGGTCATCAACGCCGGCGACGGGCCCCACGAGCACCCCACCCAAGGGCTGTTGGACATCATGACCATCCGGCAGCGATTGGGCCGGATCGCCGGCCTGACCGTGGCCATGGTCGGCGACATCGCCCACAGCCGCACGGCCCGGTCAAACATCTGGGGGCTCAAGAAGCTGGGGGCGCAGGTGATCGTTTGCGGGCCGTCCACGCTGGTCTCCCCCCGCTGGCAGGAGCTGGGCGTCGAGTATTCGTATAGCCTGGATGCCATTCTGCCCCGGGTGGACGTGCTGAATCTGCTGAGAATCCAATTCGAGCGGCAGTACACGCGGCCGTTTCCTTCGGTCCGCGAGTACGCGCTTCTGTATGGCATGGACAGCCGCCGCTTGGCCCGGACCAAGCCGAACATCCTGATCCTTGCCCCGGGCCCGATCAACCGCGGCGTGGAGGTGACGCCCGACGTGGCCGACGGGCCCCAATCGGCGATCCTCGACCAGGTGACCAACGGCGTGGCAGTGCGCATGGCGGTGTTGTGGCTGCTCACGAGTGCGGGGGAGAGGAGATAGGAGATAGGAGATAGAAGACAGGAGACAGAATGACGGGAGACGGTTCAGTAAGCACCCGTGGTAGAGTGGCAAGACAATCCTACGTCCGTGGAGAAACCGCGATTTGCGTGAGAGTTCCTTATTCTGTCTTCTGTCTTCTGTCTCCTGTCTTCTTCCTCCCTCCCTAGCCCCTGATCCCTGTCCCCTCCCATGTCCAGCCTCCTGATCCAAGACGGCCGCGTGATCGACCCCAGTCAGCAAATGGACCGGGTCACCAACCTGCTTATCGAGAACGGCAGGGTCAGCGCCTGCGACGTTGCCGCGGGCCGCCAGGACCGGATCCTCGACGCAGCCGGCAAGATCGTCGCCCCGGGCCTGATCGACATGCACGTCCACCTCCGCGAGCCCGGCCGCGAGGAGGACGAGACCATCGAGACCGGCACGGCGGCTGCCCTGGCAGGCGGCTTCACCTCGATCGCCTGCATGCCCAATACCGATCCGCCGTTGGACAGCCAAGGGGCCGTCGAGTTCGTCCACCACCAGGCCGCCGAGGCCAAGAACTGCAACGTCTACGTGGTCGGCTGCGTGAGCAAGAACCGCGAGGGCAAGGAGCTGGCCGAGATCGGACAGTTGGTCGTGGCCCGGGCCGTGGCCTTCACCGACGACGGCAACCCCGTTTACGACCCGGAACTCATGCGCCGGGCTTTCGAGTATTGCCTGATGTTCGACAAGCCGGTATTGAGCCATGCCGAGATCCGCGAGCTGACCCAGCACGGCGTAATGCACGAGGGGCTGGTGTCGCTGATCCTGGGCCTCGCGGGCATGCCGGCCGCGGCCGAGGACGTGATGACCAGCCGCGACATCGCCCTGGCCGAGGCCACCGGCGGGCGATTGCACATGATGCACGTCTCGACCTCCGGGGCCCTGGAGATCATTCGCCGGGCCAAGCGGCGCAACGTGCGCGTGACGGCTGAAGTGACGCCCCACCACTTCACGCTCACCGACGAGTGCCTGCTCGCGTTCGACTCCAACTACAAGATGAACCCGCCGCTGCGGAGCAAGGATCACGTGGATGCCTGCATTGCCGGCCTGGCCGACGGGACGCTCGACGCGATTGCCTCCGATCATGCCCCCCACGCCAAGGAAAAGAAGATGCAGGAGCTGGACCAGGCCCCGTTCGGCATCGTGGGCCTGGAGACCACGCTCGGGCTGGTGGTCACGAAGCTGATCGAGCCGGGCCACCTCGACTGGATGACCGCTCTGGCGAAGATGACCGTCAATCCGGCCCGCATCCTCGGCATCCTCAAAGGCACGCTGGCCATCGGCGCCGACGCCGACGTGACGATCATCGACCCCGAGGTCCGCTGGACGGTCAACCCGGCGGAATTCCGCTCCAAGAGCAACAACACGCCGTTTGCCGGCTGGGAGCTGAAGGGCCGGGCCAGTGCGGTGATCGTGGGCGGGGACGTGAGGTTTGAGAGGCGATAGGCGGGCGGCATCGGGCGAAGCCGGGCCGTGTCCGCCCGGCACAGTCGGCCGTATGCAGAGGGCAGACGGTAGCCGCGACCGTTTAGGCGCCGGGGTTGCCCGGCGCGTCATGCTCGGGCGCTTCGGCCTTGCGACCGACAAGGCGGCCCAGCAGCATAGTGATCCAGGGGACCACGAGCCCAAGCCCGCCCAGGGTCATCAACCCAATCCCGAAGCCGCGTGCCCCTGAGGCAATGTAGTGCTCTTCCGACCTCACGCCCTCCTGAACCAGCCGCACCATGTCTCCCGGGTTCATGGCGATGAGGGGCGGTTCGATGTACCCGCCGAAGGCGAACAGCCCCGCCCCTAGGGCAACGGCAACCACAAAGGCGATTTGCCAGGGCCCGGTGACGTACTCGTCCATTTGCGTTCTCCTCCAGACTGTCTACCCAAGCCGAAGGTTATTCTCCGGCGTGACGAAGCCGAACGGCAACTAGGCTAGCCCCACCGGGATCCCGTCGATCCCCTCCTGTATTTCGCCCCGCCTAACCCGGTATTGTGACTCTGCCTTCGATTTCCTCCCGTCCATCCCCCGATCCGTTCCCGATGCCTGTGGCATAAGTACCGCTAATGTCATGTATTAGGAAAATGGGAGATTCCTAATAGTCGGCCGCGTGGTAGAATCGCCGAATCCGCGGGCAATTCATACGGCGAGCCACTCTCCGGCAGAATGCCCGGCCCAGTTCAACCGTGTTTTGGGCCTGTTTGCGCGACGGGGTTGCTCCGCGACCCCGTCGGGACGGTCCCCAAGGAGATGTTATCGTGAATCTGCAACGGCCTAATGCTAACGACGCCACCAGCTCGTCCAACCGCTCCCGCTCGGTGGTCCCCCAATCCGGCCTCTGCTCCCGCTGCATGGACGGCTGCAAGGGCAACTGCGAGGTCTTCCAGGCCACCTTCCGCGGCCGGGAGCTGATCTACCCCGGTCCGTTCGGCGAGGTCACGGCCGGCGGGGACAAGGACTACCCCGTGGACTACTCCCACCTGAACATCCAGGGGTATGCTCTC
>CAYGZI010000377.1:0-6161 GCA_964354245.1 uncultured Planctomycetaceae bacterium | reverse complement strand
AAACCGACATTGTAGCGGCGCGCGGGGGCCAGTACGAGGGGGCCCAGTGTGCCACGGCTTCGCAGAAGCCGTGCTCGCTTGCGCGTCAGGCACGGCTTGTCGTTCCTCCAAGCCGTGGCACACATCCATGGACAGTCCGGGCCAGGAGCGGTTAGCAGTCAGGTGGATTGCCTGGTTGGCCGTGGTTTCTTGGCCGGCCGGCGAACGACCTGATGGCCGCAGACAGCCTGAATCTTCCGGAGATCCTCAACCATCGCATCCAGGTCGCCGTTGAACTGGCGCGCGTACTCGTGCCGCTGCTTCCGGACCTCTTCAACGATCGGGTCTTTCATGTTTCGTCCCCCAGCAATTCATCCGGTGAGCCAATCTCTGGGCATTCGAATCCGCCGTTCTCCACGGTTTCCCTTATCCGCATCCGTGTGAAGGGGTTGTTAATGTGGGCGAAGTTCCACGTGACCAGAACATCTATCCCGTTCGTCGCTGCCACTGCGATGTGCAACGCATCTGCAGGGTGTTCTTCGGGGATCGCATTTGCTTCGACCAGGACTCTCGCCAATTGGCTGGACGCAGCGTCGATGTCGAGAACGGGGAAGCCGTGAATCGCTGCAAGACGTTTCTCCGACTGCGCCAGGTCTCCACGCCGGGCTTCGGCAATAACAAGCGCAGACACGAACGCCTCGTATTGCGTCAGCAGCAGCGGCCAGAGCTTCCGTGTCGCTGCCTGGTGCCCGGCAACAACCGGGTCCTTGCTGCGAGAACCGACACAGTAGCTCACCACGGACGTTTCGATGTACACAGACCGGGCCATATCTCTATTCTACCAGGTATGCCGCTACTCTCAACGGCTAACGACCCGTGGCCGTGAGGAAGAGGGGTGAAGGGACGAAGGCATGGAGGGGTGAGTCCCTCGGCCGGGCCGACACGGCCCGCTCTGAATGCGGAACCCTGGCCCCTGACCCCTTCGCCGCGTCGTCGACAGGCAGGAATGCCTGTCCTCCTTGACAGGCAAGAATGCCCGTCCTCCGCGACAGACAGGAATGCCGGTCCTCCTAGCGATCGAACCACTTGCGGAGGATGTGGAACGTGGCGGCGCGGCCGGCGCGGCCGATCGAGTGGGTGAGCGGGATCTCCTTGGGGCAGACCTTCACGCAGTTCTGCGAGTTCCCGCACACCTGGATGCCCCCTTCGGCGATCAAGGCGTCGAGCCGGTCGCGCGCGTTCATCTTGCCGATCGGGTTGGTGTTGAACAGGTCGATCTGGGCGATGGCCGCCGAGCCGATGAACGATAGGTTGAAGGCTTCCTGCCGGCGCCGATCGAACTGCTCATCGGTCTCCCCCGGCCTGCGCTGGATCTCGATCTTGAGATACTGGGGACATGCCTCCAGGCAGCAGCCGCAGGTCATGCACTTCGACAGGACGTAGGCCAGCTCTTGATCCTGCTGCGACTGGCGCGCTCCCGGGCCCATGTCGTAGTAGCTATCGACCGGGAGCCAGGCGTGGATCTTCTTGAGCGTCTCGAACATCCGCCGGCGGTCCACCACGAGATCGCGGATCACCGGGAACTTGGTCATCGGGCGCAGCTCGATCTGGCGGGGATTCTGCTCCAACAGGCGATCCACCAGGGCGGTACAGGCCTGACGCACCCGGCCGTTGATGAGCATCGTACACGCCCCGCAGACCTCCTCCAGGCAGTTGCACTCCCAGGCCACCGGGGCGACCGGCTTGCCCTCGGCCGTAACCGACTTCGCCGCGATCTGCTGCAGCACGCTGATGACGTTCATGTCCGACTGGCGCTCGAGCCGGAAGCGATCCCAGTAGCTCGGTTGGCCCGGGCCATCCTGGCGGAGGACGACTACGTCGAACTCGGGTGGCGGGTGGCGGGTGGCGGGGGACGGGAAACGGGAATCAGTCATGGTTCAAGTCGCAGTGAGGAATGACGAAACACAAATGACGAAAGAAAGCCAAAGCCCAAAGCCCAAAAACCTTCGTCGTTTGACTTTTGTCATTCTTTCGTCATTTGGCTTTCGACATTCCTCATTCTTTCCTTCCATACTTGCTCGATCATCTCGCCGCCGGCCAGGCCGTAAAGCCGCGGCCGCGGCGGCACTAGCGACGTATCCACGTCCTGGTAGCTCAACTGCGGCTCGCCGTCCGCGCCCAGCGCGGCGACCGTCGTCTTGAGCCACTTCCGGTTGTTCTCCTCAAAGCGGTCGCACCATGCCTCCGCTTCGCGCCGGCGCTGGGCCGGGTCGGTCGCCTCCAGGCTGGGCATGGCGAACTCGGGCTTCCAGTGGGCCCCGCGGCACTCGTCCCTCGCCCTGGCCCCCTTGAGGATCGTCTTGGCCAAGGGGAACATGTCCAGCAAGGCCCGCGCGAAGACCACGTTCTGGTTGGTCCAGCGGCCCCGGTCGGAGAGCGCGCAGCGCGACGCCCGCTCCTGGAGATCGCAGACTTCGGCGTAGGCCCGGTCCAGGTCGTCGTTGTGCCGGATGACGGTGGCCGCCCGGGTCATGACCTTGCCGAGCTGCTGATGGAGCAGGTAGGGGCTCTCGCCGTCGGAGCCTCGGGCCAGAAGGGCGTTGTAGCGTGCCCGATGATCCTGGACCGCCCCGTCGTAGAGGGAGGATCCGCGTTGGCCGGCGGGACCGTGCGGCATCGACTCGAAGAGGGCGGCGATGCCCGGGGCCACGATCAGGCCGCTGAAGATGCAGGCCACCAGCGAATTGGCCCCCAGCCGGTTGGCCCCGTGGTACTGATAGTCGCACTCGCCGATGGCAAAGATGCCGGGGACGTTGGTCTGGTGGTTGCGGGGCGAGCCGATGCGCAGGCCGCCCTCGGCCGTGCGCTCGTAATCGCACCACAGGCCGCCCATCGAGTAGTGGACGGCGGGGAAGATCTTCATGGCCTCGCGGCGCGGGTCGGCGCCCTGGAACTTCTGGTAGATTTCGAGGATGCCGGCCAGCTTGCGGTTGAGCAATTCTTCGGGGAGGTGGCTTACGTCGAGGTAGACGCACATCCGCTCCTTCTCGACGCTCAAGCCTTCCTTCGTGCAAATATCGAAAATCTCGCGGGTGGCGATGTCGCGGGGGAGCAGGTTGCCGTATTTCGGGTAGCGATCTTCGAGGAAGTAGTAGCGCCCGCTTTCGGGGATTCGGCTGGGCGGACGGGGGTCCTGCGGGGTGCGCGGGACCCAGATGCGGCCCCCTTCGCCGCGGGCGCTTTCGCTCATGAGGCGCAATTTGTCGGCGCCCGGGATGGCCGTGGGATGGACCTGGATGAACTCGCCGTTGGCGTACCAGGCGCCGGCCTGGAAGGTGCGGCTGGCCGCGCTGCCGTTGGAGGCCATGGACATGGTCGAGCGGCCGAAGATCAGGCCGCAGCCGCCGGAGGCGATCGCCAGGGCGTCCGCCGGAAAGGCGCGGATCTCCATGCTCACCATGTCCTGGGCCACGCAGCCGCAGCACGCGCCGCCGTCGTCGAGGACCGGGCCGAGGTAGTCCCAGGACTCGTACTTGCGGACCTTGCCGGCGACTTCCCAGCGGCGCACTTGTTCGTCGAGGGCATACAGGAGTTGCTGGCCGGTAGTGGCTCCGGCGAAGGCGGTCCGCGCGTAAAGCGTGCCGCCGAAGCGGCGCTGATCGCGGAAGCCCTCGGGCGTGCGGTTGAAGGTCACGCCCAGCCGGTCCATGAGGTCGATGATCCGCGGGGCCCAGGCGGCCAGCTCCTTGACCGGCGGCTGGTGCTGCAGGAAGTCGCCGCCGTAGACGGTATCGTCGAAGTGCTTCCACTCGGTGTCGCCGAGCTGGCGCGTGAGGTTGTTGACGCTGTTGATGCCGCCCTGGGCGCAGCAACTGTGCGAGCGTTTCACGGGCGTGAGGCTCACCAGATCGACGTCGATTCCCAGCTCGGCCAGCTTCATCGCGGCCGACAAGCCGGCCAGCCCGCCTCCGACGACTACCACGCGTCTATTTGTCATGGACGCCTCAAGGTCGGAAATCCGAAATACGAAGCACGAAATCCGAAACAAGCCTCAATGACCAAGAACAGAAATCCAAAACCTCCAACCGGGCGTTTGGATCATTCGAGCTTGGGGCTTCTGATTTGTTTCGGATTTCGGGCTTCGGATTTCGGATTTCAAATCTGGGATTTCAGATTTCTCCTACACGGTAATCATCCCCCACAAGGCCCCGAAACCCACCACCGCCAAGAACAGCCCAAACGCCAGGCAGGGGTAATTGGCCCAGCGCTGGGCCCTCGGACTGGTCCAGACTCCCCAGGTGATTCCCATGGTCCACAGGCCGTTGGCGAAGTGATAGACGCAAGCGAGGACTCCGATCGCGTAGAAGACTCCGATCCAAAGCGACGCCCGGATCGCCGCGGCAGCGCTAAAGGCGTTGTCGGGATCGAACTGCTTGCCGCCCAGCGGCCTGGCCACCAGGCTGACCCACCAGTCGTAGCGGAGCCAGCCGTGCATGTGAAACACGTGGCATACGATAAAGATCATCGCGATCACGCCGGTCCATCGCTGGAGCGTGTAGCGGATGTTCTCCAGGTAAGGATACGCGGCCACGTTCCGCTTCCCGCGGCAGACGATCGCCAGCCCGATGAGCCCGTGAAGCAGAATGGGAAGGAAGATAAACGGCCACTCCAGCAGAAAAAGGGTGCTTGGCCCGAGCGCTTGAATCGCATCGACCCGGCGCTGATAGGTGGGGAGCCCGTCCAGGATCGCGCCGTTCATCAGGAGATGAAAGACGAGGTAGCCGCCCACGGGGACCAAGCCCAGGAGCGAGTGGAGGCGGCGGATGACGAACTCATAGCGGCCGAGCGAGGGAGCGCAATTGGAGAAGTCCACGGCAAACCTCGATCAACCACAAAGGCACAAAGACACGAAGAAAGGACAGGAGAAAGAAGACGGGAGACAGGAGACAGAAGACAGGAGACAGAAGGTAGAAGGCGGGGGCCAGCACACGAAATCGACGCAGTGCTGCGGGCCGAAGAGCCCTTGTGCCGTACCCGGAACTGCCATCGGTCTCCTGTCTCCTGTCTCCTGTCTTCGGGCCTTTGTGGTTAATGTAACAGCCCGCCCAGCCACCAAAGCAGAAGGATGCCGCCGACGATCAGCAGCGGAAACCCGACCAGGACCGCCAACGGGCCCAGAATTCCCCCTTCAACAGGGGATCGACGCCGAGCGACGGCCAGACGGCCGTAGGTCTCGTCCTGGGCCGAGGCAATCGGGTGCGTGGGCTGGGAGACCTGGCTGCCCTGCTCCGGTTGGGGCAGCGGGACCTCGGGGAGTTCCGGAAACGTCGACTCCGTGTCGTCCAAGCCGATCAACTCCCGGGGTATGCCAGCAGAAGCGACAGACGCAGATTCTTCGACCCCGGGGGGAATGGCCAACACGGGCTCGGCAAAGCGAGTGTGGTGGGAGGGCGGCGCCGGGCCCAAGAGCGAGGTCGTCCAAGGGGCCAGGTGCCCGATGACTTCGGCCGCCGACGGGATTCGCTCCACCGGATTCTTGGCCATCATGTCCGCCAGCACCTCGACGAACGCATCGCTGAGGCGCTGGTTCAGGCGCCGGGGGTCCAACGGGCGGAGCTCCAGGTGGCCCCGGATCTTGTCGGCCGTCGTCCCGCCGGGAAACGGCACCTTGCCGGTCACCGCGTAATACAGGGTGCAGCCCAACGAGTAGATGTCCCAAGCCGGGGTCGGCTGCCAGGGGGCCCCGAGGTGGTCCGGAGACAAGTAGTCGGCGGTGCCGACGATCCGGCCGAACCGCGGGTCAGCTTCGGCCCCGCCCCGGAGGGGACCGGCAAGACCCAAATCCGACAGCTTGGCCACGCCCTCCGGCGTCACCAAGACGTTCCCCGGCTTCACGTCGCGGTGGACCATGCCCTGCTGATGGGCGTAGTGCAAGGCCGCGGCCACCTGAGAGATGACGCTGGCGGCGTCGGCCATGCTCAGCGGGCCGTTGGTCCGCACCATTTTGCGCAGGTCGGTCCCCGGAACGTATTCCGTCACCAGGTAGTGGACGTTTCCCTCTTCCCCGGCGTCCAGGGCCCGCACGAGGTTGGGATGGTCGAGCTTGGCCTGGGCGTGGATTTCCCGGGTGAAGTTGGCGATGTCCTCGGGCGTCGATTTGCCGCGCGGGAGGACTTTGACGG
>CAYGZI010000376.1:0-6230 GCA_964354245.1 uncultured Planctomycetaceae bacterium | reverse complement strand
GATCGTGCGAACCGCGCCGCCGCAGAACGTATCGCCACAACCGCCGCCTGCGCCACAACCACCGCCTGCGGCACAATCGCCGCCCGTGGTGCCGCCGCCTGTCGTGCAACCGCCGGCCCCCCCGCGGCAGACGCCATCCGCGCAAAGACGGCCGCCGCCGCGGGCCGCGGAGCAGCTCCCCGCGGGCCGGCCCGTCGTGGCCAGACCTGCGCCGCCGCCCGCCAGACCCAAGCCGCCCAAGGCGAAGCCCGCTGCGCCCAAGGAGGAGCCGCCCAAGCCTCGGCCCAGGGTCCGGCCCATGCCCATCCGGCCCAAGAACTTCCTGTGGGCATTCCCGGCGGAGCCGCCGTTTGAGGACGAGGCCATTGCGATGACCAGCGCCCCGGCGGTCGATGCGTTGGGCCGCGTCCTGGTGTTCACGCAAGGTCGCCTCTACGCCCTGGCCGAAGAGGAGAACAGGCCCCGCGTGGTCTGGGACTACGTGGTCGGCAGCCACGTCCCCGGCCGGATCGTGGTCGGCCTCGACGGGAACATCCGGCTGCACTCCGGCGACGGCCTCCTGCACTGCATCAGTCCCGAAGGGAAGCAGGTCTTCTCTCCGGCGAAGGTAGGGGAGCCGCTCGGCTGGGCGGCCCCGGTCGTGGACCGCGACGGCAACACGTACCTTAGCGCCTACGACGGCGGCCTCTTGCGCGTCGGGCCCGACGGCAAGCCCGGCCCGCGCCGCTATTTGCGCTCGCGGCGCAAGTTCGATTCCGCGGCGATTCTCGCCGGCGGCGTGCTCTATGTCGGCTCCGAGGACCCGTACTTCTTTGCCGTCGAGCTCGGCGCCGACAGCGGGCGCCTGCTGTGGAACCTCGTTGCGGAGCAAGGGTTGACCGGCGGCTTCGTCAATTCCTCGCCCGTGCGCACCGCCGACGGACTGCTCGTCGTGGCCGCCCGCGACGAGAAGCTCCTCGGCTTCACGCCCGCCGGCTCCCTGGCCTTCAGCACTGCGATTCCCGGCCAGATGCTCGGCTCGCCGGTGATCGACCGCCACGGGCACGTCTACGTGGGCGTCTCGCAGACTCCGCGGGGACAGCCGGGACGAGGGATGCTCGTCTGCGTGGACGGCAACTCGCACAAGATCCGCTGGCAGTACGCCACCGCCGCTCCGGTGGAATCGACCCCTGCGATCGGCGACGACGACGTCATCTACTTCGGCGACAACTCGGGCACGATCCACGCGGTGGATGGGCGCGGCGCCGCAGTCTGGACCGCACAGGTCGAGGCGGCGGTCCGCTCCGCGGGCACGATCCTCGCGCCCAAGCGGCTGGCGTTCGGCCTGGACGACGATACGCTCGTGGTGCTGGAGTGTTCTTCCACCGGCTTGGCCGCGGAAGGCTGGCCGAAGATCGCGCGCACGCTCGGCCAGTCAGGGATCGCGGATTGATCCCATCCATTCCAAGGCTTTCGCCGCCCGGTTCCGGATCCCGGCGTCGCCGGAGGTGAGGAGCTTCCGGAGCACAGGGACCGCCCGTGGGCCAAAGCGCCCCAGAGACCGGCTCGCGGCCCGCCCGGTGTCCTCGTCCGGATGACCCAGGGCCTCGACGAGTGCCTCCAGGGCCCCCGGCACGCCGGGGCCGAGTTCTCCCAAGGCAACGGCCGCCGCGTACGATCCGGTCGGTTCACGGGCCCGGAGCATCTCCAGCAGCTTGGCGGCCGCCTTCGCGTGGCGGTCGATTCTCCAGAGGGCCGCAGCGGCCTGGACGCGGACCACGGGGTCTTCGTCGTCCAGCAGTCTCACCAACTCGGGAACGGCTTCGCGCGCGGCCGTGCCGAATTGGCCGAGGGCCCAGGCCGCGTTGCGCCGCGCCGAAGCGTGGACGCTCTGGGCCCGCTCCGAAGCGTCCAGCTCGGACCCCAGGCATTCGACAAGAGCGGGTATGGCCGGCTGGGCGGCGGGTCCTATGCGGCCAATGGCCCATGCCGCGGTCCCGTGGACGTAGTCGTCCGGCTCCTTTCCTCTGGGCAGCATCCTCCGGAGCGGGCCAACTGCCTCCGCGGCCGCGGGCCCGAGTTGCCCGAGGGCGTGCGCCGCGTACCACCGGACCGACGGGTCCTTGTGCTGGAGCTCGCTTACCCAACGCTGAATGTCTTTGGCGCGGTCCGGGGGATCGTGCTGTGCAAGAGCAGCGCAAACGCAGACGGACCAAGTGAGGAAGACCGCGACCGCCGGTCGCGGCTTTATGAGATCGGGACGAAAGTGCTTCGCAAAGACGTACACGGCGTGGTTACGGCGGTCCGGTCCGGGCCAGCTCCAGTTGATACCCTTCCAGGTCCGCCAGCACGCGAAAATGGAGGCGGGCCTTGCCGTGTACGGCCTTGAAGAAGTCGTCGTACCAGAGTTGGGCTTGTCTCGCATTGAGGTTCTGCTGGATGGGGAGCTTCTTCTCGGCCTGGGCACCGTCAAAGGCCCTCTTCAGGCCCTGGACTCCCTCCTCGATCTTCGCCCGCGCCGGCTGCGGCAGCGGAAACATCTTGAACTGCACCGCCTGCGCCTTGGGCTGGTGGAGCTCGATGGCCAGGCGGGCGCCCTTCTGCACGAATCGCACTTCGAACCCCACTCCGCCGGGGAGCAAACGCCCTTGCTGGTCCTTCCTGGGAAAACCCAAGGCGACCGGCGTTTTCAAAGGGAACGGCCCGGGCGGGTTGATGGCAAGCCCTTCGCGCCCTTCCACCCTGGTGATCTCCAGGCGGAGGTGTGCCGGGTCGGGAAGCCAGTCCACCGCCACATTGCTGACGACCGCCGGACGCAACAGATCGATGGCGATCGGCTCCACCTGCTGCGGCTTGCGGAGTGCCAGCGTCCGGGGCGATCCCCCGGCGCGGACTTCCAGCGCGCAATTGCGCAGCGAGTCCGCCGGGACCGAGGCCGCCCCGTCCAGCCATTGGAACATCAACGCTTCCCGATCCCGCCAGAACCTGGCCACCTTGGCCGGTGCCTCTCCATCCGTGCGGGCCGGTGCGCCAAGCTGCACCAACCAGGCCGCCTTCTGGTCCGGCGACTCCTGCGCCTGAATCGCGAAGTGGCGGCTCTTCAAGGCGCTATCGCCGCCCACCAGATTCAGAACCCAAGGGACCTCGACCGGCGCGCGCACGTGCGCCAACGCGATGCCGGCGGTCGGCGGCTTCTCGGCCCCGTCACCGCGGGCTATGGGCGGCAGGTCCACCGCCTTGGGGAAATCCTTGAACGGGTCCGCCGGGGCGGGCGCCGGCGGCGGCTTGGCAGGCTGCTTGGGCGGCTCCGGTTTGGGCGGCTCCGGCTCCGGCTTGGGCTCCGGCTTCGGCTTGGGCGGCTCCGACTTCGGTGGCTCTGACTTCGGTGGCTCCGACTTGGCCGCCTTCTGCTTTGCCTCTTCGCGGCCAACCGATCCCTTGGCCGCCTTCTGCTTTGCCTCTTCGCGGCCGGCCGGTCCCTTGGCTCGATCCTTCAACCCCGGGAACATCGTCGATTCCTCTTCCTTCGGCGAGGGTGACTCCGGAGCTTGGGTCGCCGCCGAGCCGGCCTCGGCCTCCTCGGCCCCGTGGCCGCCGAGACGTGCGACCGCTAACACCGCAAACAACATCACAACCAGCAATCCGCAGCCGGCAAGGACCGCGATCCCCCACGGGCTGCCAAGCGCGCCGCGAAGCCACCGGCGGAGGCGCTCTATCAACGCGCCTCCGTGGACGGTTTCGGCCGTTGCAGACGCCCCGTCGGCCGCCTTCGGGGCCGCCTCGTCATCCAGGGGGACGGCTTTCAATACCCGTTGCGGGGGCGGTCGCCACGCGCCCAGAAGCCGGCTCACTTCCGCGGCCGACTGGAAGCGGTCGGCCGGGTTCTTGGCCGTCATCGTCTCGCAAATCCTCACCAAGTCCCGCGGGGCCCCCGGCCGTTTGAGCAGGAGGCTCGGAGGGTCTTGGGTCTGATGCTTCAAGATCCGCTCCGGAAGCGTGCCTTCGGGAAATGGCGGAGTGCCCGTCAGAAGGTAATAGAGCGTGCAGCCCAAGGAATAAATGTCCGCGCGATGGTCCAACTCGGGGCCCTCGACGCCCTGTTCCGGCGCCATGTAGTCCACGGTCCCGAGGACCCGCTCGTCTTGGGGGGCCGCGCCATTGCCCGCGATCTGCGGGTCTCGCTCGGCCAGGCGCGCCATGCCCATGTCGAGGATTTTCACGACCCCCTGCGGACTGACCAGGAGGTTGGACGGCTTGATGTCGCGGTGGACCATTCCCTTGGAGTGGGCATGGGTCAGCCCGTCGGCAGCCTGGCGCACGAAGTCGGCGGCCCGCTCGTAGTCCAACGGCCCCTCCGCCTCCACCATGCGCTGGAGGTCCTGCCCCTCCACGTACTCGAGCACCAGATAGTAGCGGTCGTCCTCGCTGTCGATGGTGTAGGCATGAACGATATTGGGGTGATCCAGGGCTGCGATCGCCCGGGCCTCCTCGACGAACCGCTCCCGCGAGGCCGGGTCCTGGGAGAGCTGCCGCGAGATCATTTTCACGGCGACCGTGCGGTTCATCATGGTGTGTTGGGCCAAGAAGACGTTCCCCATGCCGCCGCGGCCCAACAAGTCGATGAGCTTGTACTTGCCCAGAAAGAAGGAGTTGCGCCCGACCAGCAATTGGCCGGCCTGCCAACGGGTCAACAGCCCCTTCTGAACCAGCAACCTGGCCAGGGTCCGCGGGTCGTCGGCCCCTCGGGCAGCCTCTCGGGCGGCAGCAAGCTGATCCGCCTCAAGGAGGTTGCTTGTCTGGAGGGCTTCAAGAAAAGAGTCGATCGTGTTGGTCGCCATAACCCCCGCCAGCGATGGGCAGCGGATGCCATCGACGGATGGATTCGACCGCTACCCCTCAGTCTACCAGCCGCCCGGGGGCCGTGTAAACGGCCTGAACCCTCTTCTAGCGCCCTGGGCGTCGCTCCAGCATATCCCACATTTGCTCCGCGGTCATGTCGGCGGTGACTTCAATCGTTTCAATCCGCACGTTCCGCCGCCGATAGTGATCCAGAAGGAGTTGGGTCCGCTCGAAGAAGGTCGCCAGCTTCCGCTCGACCGCCGTAAGGTCGTCATCCGCGCGCCCGGAGCGGTCGCCGCCGACGTTGGTGCGGATCCGCGCGAGGACCGTCTCCGGCGAGCAATGAAGGTAGATCGCGGTTTGCACGTCCAAGATCGAGCCCAGTGCGCTGGCCTGGCCGACGTGACGCGGCAGGCCGTTGAGCACGACCAAGGCGGCGGCGTCCACCTCCCGCTGCGCGAGAAACCGCCGTAAGATCCGCTCGGCCAGCGGAAAATGCTCGTCCTCAAGCAGGGCGCCGGATCCAAGGACGTCTTTCAAGAACTCGATGTCCTCCTGCGCGACGTGTGCATCGGGCCGGCCCGCCGCCACGATCTGCCGCAGGTTCTCGCCGAAGTCGAAGTGGACGCACCGCCGGCCCCACAGGCCGCGGACCTCCAGATCGTTTCCCAGCGGCGTCTTGCCCGAGCCCGTCGGGCCAAGGAGCAAAACGGCCGGCTGTTTATGCGATCCGCTTGCCATGCTGTCTGGTTTTGTCTCGCCGTGTGTCTACGGTGCCGCCCGATACCGTCGCGGGGCATCCTCCCGCCGTTGGATCTCCTCCAGGTTCGCCAATTCCAGGCGGCCGCGGAGATCGAGATACTCGACCCGCGAGCCCGCGTCGGTCAGGGCCAAGAGCGCGTGAAGGCCCTTCTGCCTGGAGTACATCTGCCGGGTGATTTCCGCAATGGTCGGCGGCTCGGAGGCTTTGCGGATGATCTCCTCGACGCGGCCAAGCCGGCGCAAGTGGATCGCACGAAGCTCGTCGATCCGCGCCGCCAGGTCCCGCATCGGTGGCTCGTGCCCGGCCAACGCGACGTTGAAGTCTATGTTTATCGGACGCTCTGCCGTTTCACAAGCCCGCGGACTGCAAAGCCCACGGGTTGCAGCCCGTGGGCTTTGGCCTATTCGCCGTCACTTGCCGGCGCATCGCTGCTCCGCTAAACTGCGGCAAATCACGTTGCCTCGTGGAGCCCGGCCCATGCCCAAGTGCATCCTCGCCCTGGATCAAGGAACCACGTCGAGCCGGGCCATTGTCTTTGATCGAGACGGCCGCCCGGTTGCTTCGGCCCAGGAGGAGTTCCCGCAGATCCTTCCCTCGCCCGGGCTCGTGGAGCACGATCCGGAGGCGATTTGGTCGTCGCAGCTCCGGG
>CAYGZI010000375.1:0-6234 GCA_964354245.1 uncultured Planctomycetaceae bacterium | reverse complement strand
GCTGGGTCCTGACCCTGCAAACCCGGGAACAACACATCCGCCGCGAAAAGGCCACCAGCAACGTCTGCACCAACCAAGGGCTCCTGGCCCTGCGCGCGGCCGTCTATCTGGCGGCGATGGGACCTCACGGGATGCGATCGGTGGCGGAGCTGTGTCTGCAAAAGACCCGCTACGCGAAGGAGCGACTTGCGGCCCAGCCCGGATGGCACCCGGCGTTCGACCGCCCGGTGTTCAAGGAATTTGTCCTCCGCGTGGCGGACGGCGAGGTGGAGCGTCGGTTGGAGCAAGCCCGGCAGCAGGGCGTTTTCGCCGGGGTGCCGCTCGGGCGATGGTATCCGGAACTGGCCGACTGTCTGTTGGTGGCGGTGACGGAGAAACGGACTAAAGCGCAGATCGACCAGTTGGCGGAGATATGCGATACAAGAAGAACCGACCTTACGCTTTCGAAGTCCGGGCAGTCGCAGTGTCCGCCGAATGGTTTCTGAAGAACTCCGATCGTCTATGAAATCCCTGCTTTGGGAGAAGCCGTCATGCCGCGTCTAATTCGTCCGATGCCGCAGTTCAACGTGCAGCGAGAGGGCTTGGTTGACGATCTGGCGAAGGAACTGCGTTCCCCACGCAAGTTCGGGCAACCGATCGTCATCGAGGACCCTGTCGCCGGCGGCGACCGGCGATTGATCCACGTGATTTGGGATGCCTGGGAAGGTTGTCCACGGGAACAGCGGACGGCGATCATTCAAGCGGCCTATCAGCGAGCCTTTGGCGAGGAATACCAGGACAAGATATCGCTGGCGATCGGGATCACCGTGCCCGAGGCCGTCGCCATGGGGATGTTGCCATACGAGGTACGTCCGGCTCGTCGCCTCGCCCCCAAGGCGCCATCCGGGGAACAATATCGTCAGGCAATGCTGGACGCGGGAGGATCCACACTCTCGGATTCCGCGTGGCCGACACTGCGATGCGCTACCCTGGAGGACGCCCAGGCAACCTACGATCACCTGCAACAAATCCTCCCCAATTCGCACTGGGTTGTCGTTGAGGAGGTCCATGCCACGGGCGACTAGCGTCGCTTTGATCAGGAAACAAAGAGACAAGTCACTGGACGTGCGAAATCGCCAAGCGACTCAACTCCTGTTTGAACTCTCTCACCCGGGCTGCCGGGCGGTGCAGTTGCCCGCGTGCGACGTGCCGGAGCGGCCGCTCGCGGAGCTTCTGCCGCCGGGCGCCATGGCCGATGCCTTGCCGCCGCTGCCCGAGCTGACGGAGCAGGAGCTGGTCCGCCACTTCGTACACCTCTCGACGCAGAACATGTCGGTCGATACCCACTTCTATCCGCTCGGCTCCTGCACGATGAAGTACAACCCCAAGCGGAACGAGCGGCTGGCCGGTCTGCCGGGCCTTACCGACTTGCACCCCTACCAGCCGGAAGGGACGCTTCAAGGGCTCCTGGAAATCCTCCATGCGGTTCAAGAGATGCTGGCCGAGATTGCCGGGCTGCCGGCCGTGAGCCTGCAGCCGGCGGCGGGGGCCCACGGCGAGCTGACCGCCTTGCTCGTGGCTGCGGCCTACTTCCGCGACCTCGGCCAGAAACGGACCGCGGTGATCGTTCCCGACGCCGCCCACGGCACCAATCCCGCTAGCGCCGCCATGGCCGGATTCACCGCCGTCGAGGTCAAGACCTGCGCCAAGGGCCTGGTGGACGTCAAAGACCTGGCCGGCAAGCTCGACGCCCGCACGGCGGTCTTCATGATCACCAACCCGAACACCCTGGGACTCTTCGACGGCCAGATCGCCCAGATCGCGCGCATGGTCCACGATGCCGGCGGCCTGGTCTACCTGGACGGGGCGAACATGAACGCCATCCTGGGGATCGCCCGGCCCGGCGATTTCGGGGCCGACATGATGCACTTCAACCCCCACAAGACCTTCAGCGGGCCGCACGGGGGCGGCGGCCCCGGAGCGGGCCCGGTGGCAGTCGCGGGCAAGCTCGCCCCATACCTGCCCGCGCCCGTCGTCGTTAAGGACTCGAACGTCTTCCGCATGGATTACGACCGCCCCAAATCGATCGGGCGCGTGCGGGGCTTCTTCGGCAACACCGGCGTGCTGGTGCGCACGTACTGCTACCTGCGGACGCTGGGGCCGGAGGGGCTTCGGCGCGTGGCGGAAAACGCCGTGCTCAGCGCCAACTACCTCCTCAGCCGGCTGAAGCACTTTCTCCCGCCCCCCTACGGCGACCGCTGCACGCACGAGTTCGTGGTCTCCGCCTCGCGGCTGAAGGCCGACCGGGGAGTGACCGCCATGGATTTGGCCAAGCGGCTCTTGGACTACGGCTTCCATGCCCCCACGGTCTACTTCCCGCTGATCGTCCGCGAGGCCCTGATGATCGAGCCCACCGAGACGGAGAGCAAGGCGACGCTGGACGCCTTTGCCCGCGCCCTCTTCCGCATCACCGAGGAGTCGGCCGATATGCTCCACGAGGCGCCGCACACGCTTCGCATCAGCCGGCCGGACGAGGTGCAGGCCGCGCGCAAGGCGGTGCTGAGGTGGAAGGAAAGGATGAGGGATGAAGGATGAAGGATGAAGGATGCCGGGCCGGTACGCCGATGTCTAGCCGCGAGTCGAATCTCCATTCATTGCGTAGCGCCCAGGCCGCAGCCTTTTCCTCATCCCTCATTCCTCATCCCTCAGCCCTTTCTTCATCCTTCATCCCTCATCCCTCATCCTTCTCTTCGTGTCGCCTCCTGGTCGATCCTCCCGCCCCCGGGGCCTGGAATATGGCGGCCGACGAATGGCTGCTCCACCGGGCCGCGGGCAGCGGCGCGTGCTCGCTGCGGCTCTACCGCTGGTCGGAGCCGACCCTCTCTTTGGGGTATTTCCAGTGCTACGGCGACCGATCGCAGGATCCCCGGCTTTCGGGGGTGGCCGTCGTGCGACGGATCAGCGGAGGGGGCGCGATCCTTCACGACCACGAGTTGACCTACTGCCTGGCCGTGCCTGCGGCCCATCCTTTGTCCGGCCGAAGGCAGGCCCTCTACCAGGCCGCCCACGGATCGATTGTTGAGGCCCTTGGAGAGCTGGAGATTGCCGCATCCCTTTGCACCGAAAGACCTTCGGTTGGTGGGCCTGAGCCGTTTCTCTGCTTCCAGCGTCGGTTGCCCGGGGACGTGCTAGTCGGCCGCGCCAAGGTGGCGGGGAGTGCTCAGCGGCGGGTCCAGGGGGCTGTGATGCAGCACGGGAGCCTGCTGTTGGCCCGATCCGCGATCGTGCCCGAGCTGCCGGGCTTGTGCGACCTCGCGGGAAGCCCCGTCTCTGAAGAGCGAATGATTGATCATTGGCTGAAGAAACTTGCCGCTGCGCTCCGAGCGACTTGGCGGCCGGAGCCCCTCTCCCACGGCGAGCGATCGGAGGTCGCTTCCTTGGTTGAAGCCAAGTACGGCTCCCCGCGATGGACGGAGGACCGGCGGCGGGCAAGCCGGGCGGATTTGCTTTGACTTGCGGCCAGCCGGATGTTAGGATCCGGGCGTTTCATCGTCGGTTATACTTGCATCTCGCGTGCTTTCGCGTACATACTAGTAGATGGGTTGCTTTGCCCACACTTGGCAGGCCGTGCATGCTGCCCAGCGGTCTCTTTGCCCCTGTTACCAATCTCTTACGGGTGGGTAAGAAGCGATGCAAGTCAAACTCATCGTCGCACACGGCAAGCACGCAGGCCAAGAAGTGACGGTGCCCGGTCCGAAGTTCTTCGTAGGCCGGGCGGAAGATTGCGACCTCAGGCCCCAAAGCGACCTGATCAGCCGGCACCACTGCGCACTCCTGGTGGAAGAGGGGTTCGTGGCGGTGCGGGACTTCGGGAGCAAGAATGGGACCTACGTGAACGATCAGCGGGTCCGGACGGAGGCCGAATTGAAGTCCGGCGACCATCTGAAGATCGGACCGCTGGAGTTTGAGGTCCAACTGGCGGTTGAGGTCGGCGGCAAGAAGCTCTCCAAGGTCCGCAGCGTCCAGGAGGTCGCCGTCCGGACGGCTCAGCCCCCGCGGCCCAAGCCGGTCGGGACAACTGAAGAAATGGACGTCGACGACTGGCTGGAGGAAACCGCGGCAAGCCCGATGGTCGACACGACCACTATGGACCCGACCCAGACGATCAACCTCAACGCGGCCAAACGCGCCGATCCCAATGCCGACGAAGTCCCTATCGAGCCGACGGCCGAAGAGCCGATGACGGAGGAGGAGCCCAAGAAGGCCCAGGTGGTCGGCAAGTTCGGGGGCGCCTCGAAGACCGACGCTGCCAGCAGCCGCGATGCGGCCTCGAAGGGGCTCAAGAGCCTTTTCCGTCACTTTGGCTAGATACCCCTTGAGAGCAACCCATCCCAACCGCAAGTCGGCCGCCTTACTGGGTCTGGCCTTCGACGGCGACGACGGCCACACGCGTCTGACGCGGGGCACGAATTTCGTCCTCTTTGGCGGCAGCCAAGACACCCACGCCCTCATGCAAGAGACCGCGATCAAGGTCAACGAGCGTTTGGATCAGGGGGGGCGGCGACTGGAAGACGTTCCGATCCGCGAGCTCCGCACGATTTGCCGGGAAGTGACCCAGTCCATCCAGGAAGGACGATAGACGAGCCGTAGGGCCTGGAACGGCTCGGACGGTGCCGCCGGATTCACGTCGGAACCCTCCTTTCAAGCTAACAACCACCACTCCCTAGTGGCATCTTCTCGCCAAGCCGCGCTCCCAGGGGACTCCCTCGGCGTGCAACACTGTCATCTTTGCGCTGACGGATAAGCTCGCTTTCTCGGGAAAGTCCGTCAAAACCTCCCATTTTTCGCAGTCAGTCAACTTTACCGCGCCCTCCATCCGATGTTCTGTGGCGAGTGGGCAGCATCAGGGCCCTGACCGTACCCTGCCTGCAAAGACAGCCTTCAACCGAGCCGCACGAAAAACAGAACAGAGGAGATTCCCGAGGCCCGGGGGGCTTCGGAAGTCTCCCGCACAACGCTGGGGGGAATCCGTGGCGAAGAGTAAAAAGCGAGAGACGCGATCCTCGTCCGTCCGGGCCCACAAACCGGCTGCCGAGGGAAACGGCGCGGGACGCAAAGCGGCCGCGCGATCCGCAGCGGCCGCCCCGATGACGCTCGACCGCCGCGCCAGCAGCGACCGTCGCGGGGCGCCGGATCGCCGGAAGACCGGCCATCCGGTGGCGGTCGAACGCCGCAAGCTTCAGCGCCGGGTCAAAGTGAGCCGCCGCCGGCAGATCGACCCGACGACCTGCGAGCGGGACTACACGGCCGAGGAAATCGAGTTCATGAGCGCCCTGGACGCGTACAAGCGGTCCAGCGGGCGCATGTTTCCCACGTGCAGCGAGGTGCTCGAGGTGATCCGGGGCCTCGGCTACGAGAAGCAGCCCCGCGGCCGGGCCCCCGCAGAGCCGGCCCGGGCGCCTACAATTGGCCCCGAAGACGCTCTCCAGTCCGCCCAGCCGGAACTCATCCCGTAAAGCCCGGCGATGCCGTTCAGACGCTCCAGGGGCTGCGGTACTCGCGCGTCAGCCACGCCGGCGCCACCGCATAACCCGCATAGGCCGGATAGACGCCTCTTTGAAAAGTCCGAGCGCCAAGACTCCAAAGATCGGGAAATGGCATGGGATAGACTTGGTGGTCATGTATGTGTTTCTTATCGGAGAAACAGACGTGAGTTTCTGGTTCATGGTGATTCGTTTACACCCTTTATGTTGACTTTCTCAGTTGGTTTGTCGCCCACAACACTCTTGCGCCAATTGGCCCAGGCCGCGCGGAGTTGCTTGACCCGGTTAGGTTGGCTGGATGAGAGGTTGCGGCTTTCGCTGACGTCCTGGCTCAAATCGTAGAGTCCATCGTGGGTCAGTTTCCATTGGCCTTGCCGGATCGCCCATTGCCCGCCGTATTCCCAGCACAACGTGTCATGCGGCACTTGCTTGTCGCCGGTCAGGTACGGCATCAGGTTCACACCGTCCATTGGCCACTTCCGATCCACTTCCACACCGGCGAGGGCGAGCGCGGTCGCTGTCAGGTCCATTTGAATGACCGGTTGGGTGAACGTCGTGCCGGCCTTGAGGTGTCCGTTCCATTTCATGAAAAACGGAACGCGGATTCCGCCTTCCCACGTTTCACCTTTGCCGCCACGCAAGGGAGTGTTGCGGGAGGCGTTTGGCGAATTGCGGGTGATGGGGCCGCCGTTGTCACTGACGAAACAGATCA
>CAYGZI010000374.1:0-6241 GCA_964354245.1 uncultured Planctomycetaceae bacterium | reverse complement strand
CGGACCCTCCTTGTTCCTCCGTCCGTAGTCCGCATACAGCCTGCCGTTCAACACGGTGATCGGGTGAACGCACCCGGGCAGACTGACTGTCGTCCCATCGCGACCGACGAGGAGGGTCTCCCGGCAGTCGTCACAACCGACCCTCGTATCCAGCGGCTGGCCGAGCGGCTCGGCCAAACGCCTCGGTGAAGCAGTCGCACACAAGGAGACGATAACGATGCCCCTAGCCGACGTCTGGACGAGTATGGCCGATCGGACCCTGGCGTACCTTCCGGTGGTTGGGGTGGGCCTGGTGGTCTTCCTGGCCTTCTGGATTGCCGCAAGCGGCGCAAACCGGGTGATCCGCGGTCTCGGCGCTTCCCGACGGATCGATCCCGACGTGATCGGCCTGCTGGCCTGGTCGGCCAAGGTCGCCCTGCTCCTCTTTGGGGCCCTTAGCGCCCTGGGGACCCTGGGCGTGGACGTGACCGCAATGGTGGCCGGCCTGGGGCTGACCGGATTGGCGCTCGGGCTGGCGCTAAAGGAGATTGTCTCCAACGCCCTGGCCGGTGTGCTGATCCTGATCTATAAGCCGTTCAAGCGGGGCGACGCGATCGGCGTCCTCACCTTCCATGGGACCGTCGTCGAGGTCAACCTCCGCTACACCACGATCGAATCGAAGACCGGCCGCATCTTCATCCCCAACACGTTGCTGCTGACCAACGCCGTGGCGCTGATTTCCGTCGGCAGAGAGCCCAATGGCCAGCCGGCGCCTGCCCCCCAAACCCCGAAACCGGGCTAACGGGCCCTGCGCGATTTCGCGCTCAGTGCCCGAAGGGGCGGGCTCCGCGCGGAGCGTCGCCGCGTACAGCACCGCCGCCATCACCAGCACCGCCGACATGACCAGGTACATCGTCGCATAGCCGGCCAGGCCGAGCGACCCGCTGACGTGGAGAATGACGCCCGCCAACGGGGCCCCGATGAGCTGCCCAACGTCCAGCGTCGCCAAGACCAGCGTCGTCCCCAGCCCGCGGTAGCGGATCGGAAACCTGCTGCTCCCCGCGGCCGTCACCGTCGGATACAGAATCGCTTGGGCCACGCCGTGGGCCAACCCGGGAATCACAAGCTGCCACTCGCTGCGCACCGGCAGGAACAGGAGTTGGGCCGCTGCCATGACGGCCAGCCCGATGAGGATCATGGCCGGCAGGCCGATCCGCGCCGGCAATCGCAGCGTCAGGACCCGCGTGGTGAAGGCCGTCACCGCTACCACGCTGAAGAACAGCCCGATCCGCGGGATGTTCAACTCCGCCGCAAACGTCCGCAGGAACGTGGTCGGCAGCACCAGTGCGACCCCGGTCGCGACGCCGACCAGCAGGACCATTCCAGGCTGGTAGCGCCGCACGACTTGCAGCAGGTGCGGACGCTGGTAGTGCTCCGGCCGCGTCAGCCCTCGGGTCGAGAGCCAGGCGAACGGCACCGCGGCCGCGGCCAGCAGCCCGGCGCCCAGGAACATCCAGTCGACGTGCCACCTCTGGAGCGACTGGGCGCCGCAGATGAAGTCCCCCAGGTTCGTCCCCAGCATCATCCCCAGGAAGCCGGAGGTCCCGAGCATTCCGATCAGCTCGGCCATGCGGGGCCCGCCCGCCCCGCCGGCGATGAACGTGGTCGATGCCCCGAAGACCCCGGCTAGCGCCGTGCAATAGAGGACCCGTAAGAGGTAGATCCACAACCCGTCGTAGCGGGTGATGGCCAAGTGGGCCCAACAAGTGGCTGCCACGAGGACTAGGCAGCCGAGCCAGATCAGCCGGGGACCGTAACGGTCGATCCCCGTTCCCAGCGAGAGGCGCATGACCACGCTGCCCACCATGCCGATGCCAACAATCCATCCGAGGTGGAACTCGGCCCCGCCCAAGTAGGTAACGAAGTCGGCGTAGCGGAACAGCAGGGCCACCCCGACCATCACCAGCGTATTGCTGACGTAAGCCATCCAGAAGGGCCGGCCGTACGTCCGCGACGGGAGAGCCTGTGAAAAAATGGGGACTGGCTCCGAGCCGATGTGCAAAAACCCCGGCAAATCGGGACCTGGCGAGGTGCCTGTCCCCATTTTTTCACAGGCTCGGAGGGGCGAGGCGCGAGGGGCGAGGGGCGCGGAACAGCCGCCGGGACTATCGGCCGTCTCAGGCGCAGACTCGCCTTCGGAAGGGGCCGGAGGGGTGGATTCGGGGGAGGCGGGGCAAATCATCGAGGTCCAATCGCGGTCGCAGACGGGATTGTGGTATTCTAGTCGGACGCGGCTTCGATGTCACCGGCGATTTTCGGCGCGCCCTCGACGGTTGGCCGCGATTTCGCGACTGTTCCGGGGATCGCTTGATGAGACACGGACCCCGGCGCGTGGGTTCGCCAAGCGGCGGCACTTCGCGACGCAGTGTGCCAATGCTTGCCGCAGGGCAAGCAGTGACATGGAATCGTCCACGGCACTGCTTCTGACGAAGCAGTGGCACACGATCGCAGTCACGGAGTGACCGGCCTACTGTGGAGAAGATCGAACGACAATGGCCGGCAAGACCCTAGTGGCCGTCGCCACCTACAACGAAATCGAGAACCTCCCTCGCCTTCTCGAGGAGATACTGCGGACTGTCCCCGAGGCCCACGTCTTGGTCGTGGACGACAACTCCCCCGACGGGACCGGCCAATGGTGCGACCGCAAGGCGGCCCAAGACCCGCGCGTCCGATGCCTGCACCGCGAGCGGAAACTCGGCCTGGGCACCGCAATCATCGCCGCCATGCGACACGCCATCGACCGCGGCTACAGGTTCCTCGTAACCATGGACGCCGACTTCAGCCATCCCCCGCAGCGGCTTCCCGACTTGCTCGCGGGCATGGACCCGATCGAGGGGCCGCCGACAGACGTGATGATCGGCTCGCGGTACGTTCGTGGCGGCGGCATCGAAGGGTGGGGCCTGAAGCGCCGGCTCATGAGCCGTGCCGTCAATCTTTACACCCGCTGGGCCCTGGGCCTGTCCCCCAAGGACTGTAGCGGCAACTTCCGCTGCTACCGGACTGGGCTTCTGGCCAGGCTCGACTTTCGAGCGATCCGGTCAACGGGCTATTCCTTCGAGGAGGAAATCCTCTTCCGCCTGAAGCAACTGGGGGCGCGGGTCGGAGAGGTGCCCATCCTGTTTGTCAACCGTCGGCGAGGGGTCTCCAAGATCGACTTCGCCGAGGTGGTCGCGGCGGTTTGGACGATCCTGATTCTTGCAGTCGAGCGGCGGAACTCACCGGGCGAATCGTCCCCCAGCCCCTAGTGCCCAGCCCCTAGCCCCTGTTGCTACGGCCCCGTGAGGTTACCTCATGAACACTCTGCAGCACGAACTCCTGATTCGCGTCCGCTACAGCGAAACCGATCCCATGGGCACCTACTACCACTCCCGCGTCCTCGAATGGTTCGAGGAGGGACGCGCGGAGATGCTCCGGGCCCTGGGCAAGCCGTACAAGGACATGGAGAAGCTGGGCGTGCAATTGCCTGTAACCGAGGCCCACGTCGAGTTCCTTGGCCGGGCGCAGTACGACGAGCTGCTGAAAATCACGACGACCGTGGCGATGGCCGGTCGGGCCCGGCTCCGTTTTTACGAGCGGATCGAGGAAGCCGAAACCGGCCGGCCCGTCTGCCGCGGCTACACTATCCATGCCGTCACCGACATGTCGGGAAAACCGATCCGCCCGCCCGCCTGGCTCCTGGAGACGATCGATTCCGGCAACCCGTCGCCCCCTGAACCGGGCCGCGGGTCTTGACCGGCCGATTGGTTGCAGTCTCCCGGAGGCGATGGTAGGCTGTGGACTCGTGCGTGGTCAGGCCCGTGGGATGCGACCCGCGGGCATTGGGACTGGTCGATTCCCTGAGCTTCTTCGGAGCCGCAAAATGAAGATGTTCGTCCGTCTGTGTACCGCTGCCTGCGTTTGCGCCCTGCTGGCGTCCTGGTCGCCCGCCGCCGACAACACGCCGCCGCCCGGTTTTTCCCTCCTCTTCAACGGCAAGGACCTCACCGGCTGGAAAGGACTGCTCAAGGGGCCGTTGGACAACCCCGCCCGCCGAGCCAAGCTCTCGCCCGAAGAGCTGGCCAAGGCCCAGAAGGAGGCCGACAAGGACATGCAGGCCCATTGGCGGGTCGAAGATGGCGCGATCGTGTTCGACGGGAAAGGTAGAAGTCTCTGCGCGGCCAAGGATTACGGCGACTTTGAGATGTACGTGGACTACAAGATCCTCCCCCGCGGCGACAGCGGCATCTACCTCCGCGGCAGCCCGCAGGTGCAAATCTGGGACCCGGAGGCCAACCCCGAAGGCTCCGGCGGCCTGTACAACAACCAGAAGAACCCCAGCAAGCCGCTCAAGTGCGCCGACAAGCCGGTGGGCCAATGGAACACGCTGCGCATCAAGATGGTCGGCGAGAAGGTCTCGGTCTGGCTCAACGGCGAGCTGGTTGTGGACAACGTCACTATGGAGAACTACTGGGATCGCCAGAAGCCGATCTACCCCACCGGCCAGATCGAGCTCCAGAACCACGGCAACACGCTCTGGTTCAAAAACATCTACCTGCGGGAGATCAAGGCGGGGTAGACAGACTTCCGGAGTCCTCAGAGTCTGTGAGTCTTTCGGAAAAACAAGAAAACTCTCTCGTCCGTCGGGAGTTTAATGCCGTGTACGGCCGGGTCGACCGGGTAGGTGGGAGAACGGACAATGGATCAGGGGACGTTGTTTGACAGGGGACCGCGTGAGGAAGCCAAGCCTCCCGAGGCGCTGCCGCCGCGGATTGGGCCCAAACGGCTGCGGCACGCGGTGCGCAATCAGGTCGAATTTCAAGAATGTTCGCTCGACGAGCTTCTTCCCGAGGAGCATGAAGCGCGGATCGTCTGGGCCTACGTCGCGAGCCTCGATTTGGCGGAGTTGTACGAGCGGATTCAAGCGGTCGAGGCTGGCCCGGGGCAGGCCCCCGCCGACCCGCGAATCCTCCTGGCCTTGTGGTTGTACGCCACCTTGCGGGGGGTTGGCAGCGCGCGGGAACTGAACCGGTTGTGCGAGCAGCACGTGGCGTATCGTTGGATTTGCGGCGGTGTGTCGATGAACTATCACACGCTCTCCGACTTCCGCACGCAGCACGTCGAACTGCTCGACCGCCTGCTGACGGAGAGCGTGGCCAGCTTGATGGCCGAAGGGCTGGTGACACTCGACCGCGTGGCGCAAGACGGGATGAAAGTCCGCGCCAGTGCGGGGGCCGCTTCGTTCCGTCGCCAACCGACGCTGGAAGAGGCGTTGGCCGAGGCCGAAGAACGGTTGCGGCAGTTGAAGCAGGAATTGGACGCCAATCCGGGGGCGAGCAAAACCCGTGGGCAAGCGGCCCGGCAGCGGGCGGCCGAGGAGCGTGCCCAACGGATTCGCGCCGCTTTGGAGCAGTTGCCGAAGATCGCCGAGGGCAAGAAGGCGAAAGATCGCGACAAGGCGCGGGCCTCGACGACCGACGCGGACAGCCGCGTGATGAAGATGGGCGATGGCGGTTTTCGTCCGGCATTCAATGTGCAACTGGCCACGGCCACCGAATCGCAGGTCATCACCGGCGCGGACGTGACCAACTCCGGCGGCGACCAAGGGCAACTGGCGCCGATGGTCGAGCAGCACGACGAGCGGTACGACAAGACACCCAAAGAAGCGCTGGTCGACGGGGGCTTCGTGAAGAAGGCCGACATCGACCAAGTGAGTCCTCCGCAAGGCGGTACGATCGTCTACGCTCCGGTGATGGAGTCGAAGGATCCCCAACGCGATCCCCACACGCCACGCGACGACGACAGCCCGGCGGTAGCGGAGTGGCGAAAGCGAATGGCCACCGACGAGGCGAAGGCCATCTACCGACAGCGTGCATCGACGGCCGAATGCGTCAATGCCTTGGCCCGCAACCGTGGGCTGCAGCGGTTCCTGGTCCGCGGCCTGCGGAAGGTCAAAGCGATTGTGTTGTTGTATGCCCTGGCCCATAACCTGATGCGAGCGGTCGCACTGCGCGCTGCGGCAACCCAAGGAGTGGGGTGCAGCGGTTGAGGACGATGAAACGAGAAAATGACACAAGTTGGGTAGTATGCAGGCCTGGCCGGCGATCCGTCCCACTGGCTGCGGCAGCCTACGAGGCGACCTCGCTCGACAAGAAACTGCCGAGTGAGCGTCGCGACGGCACGCAACCGAACAGGCGAAAAACCGCATTTGATTCACAGCCTCTCA
>CAYGZI010000373.1:1656-6255 GCA_964354245.1 uncultured Planctomycetaceae bacterium | reverse complement strand
GTATGCAGCCCAGATGTACTGCAAGTGGCTCTGCGCCAAGACGGGCCGCTACTACCGGCTGCCGACCGAGGCCGAGTGGGAGTACGCCTGCCGGGCCGGAACGACCACCGCCTATTCGTTCGGCGACAGTCCCTCGAAAGTAAAAGAATACGCCGTCTACGCCGAGAACAGCGACGACAAGTACTCCAAGGTCGGCACCAAGAAGCCGAATCCCTGGGGCCTCTACGACATGCACGGCAACGTCGCCGAGTGGGTCCTCGACCAATACGTCCCCGACGCCTACGCGAAGGCCAACGGCAACCCGCGCAAGAATTCTTGGATCAAGCCCACCAAGGAATACCCCTGCGTGGTCCGCGGCGGGTGCTGGGACGACGACGAGCCCGAGGCCCTCCGCAGTGCCGTGCGGCGGTTTTCCATCAAGGAGTGGAAAATGCAGGATCCCCAGATCCCGCAGAGCATCTGGTACATGACGGACGCCCAGTTTGTCGGCTTCCGGGTGGTGCGTCCCTTGCGGACGCCGACAGAAGAGGAATCCAGGGCCTTCGAGCCCGAGCCCGAGATCCGGCTCGAGTACAAGAAGGCCCAGGGCGGCAAGACGTAGGCGGCAGGGCGGGTCAAGCGCAGCGCAGTCCCAGCGTCGGCCAGAGAATTTCGCATGAACGACCACCCCAACAAGCACATACGCGAGGCGGTCGATTACGCGCTGGACCGCGGCTGGCGGTTACGGAAGGCCGGCCCGCGGGCGCATATTTGGGGTGTTCTGTTCTGCCCCCGCGCGGCGCGCGATGGATGCCGCTGGTCGGTTCTCTCTACTCCGCGAGTTCCCGAGCACCACGCGCGCCAGATTCGGCACGTCGTCGACCAGTGCCCCCATCACCGGCGCAAAGTCGAGGAGGAGTGACATGCAGACCTACATTTTCACCGTGATCCTCGGCGACCGAACCGAGATGACTGAAGACCTGGCTGAAGCCCTCGCGGCAGCCGGCTGCGACGACGGCCTGGCGGGCTCATCCGGCGGCGTTGCCTCGGTGATCTTTGATCGCGAGGCGGAGTCCTTTGAGCACGCGGTGCGTTCGGCAATCGCCGACGTGCAGAAGGCAGGTTGTCGCGTTGCCTGGGTCAAGATCGAGCCGGAGGACCTCGCCCAGCCCGGCCCCGCCCAAGAACCCACGGTTGCGAAGAAGTAAGGAAACCGTAGGGGGGGACAAGCACAGCGCAGTCCCACCAGCGGCCATACAACAGGACGGAGCGATGGCCACGCTTTATACACATGCAGTTGTCGGGCTGGGACTCGCGCGACTGTGTGCGGCCCGGCCGAAGCCCTAGCCATACCGGGGTCTGGCGGCACTGCTGCCTCTCCTCCCGGACTGCGATGTCTTTTCCTTCGCCGCCTACGGAGCGCCGCTCGGCCATCGCGGGCTCACCCACTCGCTTGCGTTCGCCCTGGTCGCCGGCGTGTTTGCGGCCAGCGTGACCTTCCGCCACTTTCGGGCGAATTGGTGGCGGCTGACCGCTACGTTCTTCGCGATCATCGCCTCCCACGGGCTGCTGGACGCGCTCACGAGTGGTGGCGCGGATATCCCGTTCTTCCGGCCCCTGGAGGCGCGTTACGGGAATTGGGGGCCGCTCCGCGTTGCGGACCTTGCCTCTGAACTGCCGGACCCGCGGTACAGTCGAGCATGGCGGAGCGAACTGCTCTGGGTCTGGTTGCCGACCGCGTTGTTGGTCGGCTTGGTGACGGCTTACCGTTACCGGAAGCAGTCCGCGCGGGCGCGGGATTCGGCTGCGTGAAGACCGTAGGGTGGGACAAGCGCAGCGCAGTCCCACCATCGGGCAGACTCTCTGACTTGCCCAGAAGATGGCGGCGTGGTAACATAGTGTGGCGGCGAATTAAAGACGGAACCCTCGGTAAACCGGGGCGATTGCGGTCGAGTAGGATCACTTCGGTTTGCGGAGTTCAGGAGCACCAGTCATGTCCATCCCGTCCGCCGTCGTCATCAGCGGCCATCTAACAGCCGAGGGCACTGTCAAGCTGGATACGAAGCCCGCACTCCAGCCGGGAAGAGTACGGATTACTCTGGAGGCTCTCTCGGAAACAGAATCGCCACCCGCTCGGCTTCCCGAACCACCGTGGCTCGATGAGGGCGCTGCCGCGCCGCTCGATCTGCCGCACTTCGGAAAGGCCGAGCGCGTCCAGCCACGTCGCGCCGCGCACCGGCTGCCCGCCCCGTTTGAATCGGCGAGGGAGGACGGTGCATGATCTATGCGGACGTTGAGCCCGGCTCGCCGCTAAGTCAGGGAGACATCGTGGATGGATGTCCCCTCTTGTTTTGGGAACAATCCGCCCAGGGCGACGAGTTGGAGCCGATGACTCGGCCGGTTCGGGTCGCAGTGTTGACCCAGGCCTGTGACCTGGCTCAGACCAAAGCCAACCGCGTGCTCGTTGCCGCCGTACACGAGGCAAAGGAACTGGTCGAGCGGAACGTCCTCAAGGAAGGCGTGATCCGGGACCATGTGCGAACTCACCGCGTGTACGGCTGGTACTTTCTGCCGCGCGGCGGAGCGATGCAAGAGTCCATCGTCGATCTTCGCGATCTGCACACGATCCCGCGCCTGATCCTCGATCGGCTCATTCGGGAGGGGAGACGAGTGGCACGTATTGCCACTCCGTACCGGGAACACCTGGCCCAGCATTCCTCGACCACGTACTCCCGCATCGGGCTTCCGGAACCGTATGAAACCGAGGGAGGGTAGCGCGACGAGCGCGGCGCGTGAGCAGGGAGGGCGGATTCCCCTGGCCGCCCTTGGCGTCACGTTCGACGTGTTACCCGGCGACCGCATTGTCCACGTATGAGACGTCTGGCGGTTTGAGAAACGCGGTTAGAGGCCGACCAGTCCGTGGGCGCTAGGATAGGAGACGCGCGGCGCAGTCCCACCATGGGCTAGACAACAGGAACAAAAGGTGATCGGTGCGATTGCGCTTCGCTTGGCCCGCGCTACGCCGTGTCTCCTTGTCGCGTTTCCGCGCTTGCGACTGCCGAGGCATTTCGTCTCTCGTTATCCCCCAATTCTTCCTGCAACTTTGTCGTCACATCCGCTATCCCTCGTCCAAACTCCTCGATCGCTACCCTGACGTCGCGCAATAGCGCCTTCATTTCGGTCGTTTCGACTTCCGGTGACGACAGTTTCCTTTCCAGAATCTCCACTATCAACAGCAGATTCCTGTTGAGGAAATGAATTGTCCTCATGGCAGAAGCGTACACGAAAAGCACATCGCGAACTCTTGCCGGTTCAAGGACTCCCCTTGAACACTTGCTCCACACGTCAACCCAGAGAACGGAGGATACACCCCAAAGCAACATTAGCGCCAACTCATATAGTTCCCGATACGGAACACCAATGAACACGGGCGAGGCGAATAGAGCAAGATGGATAAGAAGAAGAATTCCTGACGACAGCGCAACAACGCTGGAGATCGAATAGCGCCAGCGGCCCGCACGCGACTGGGGAAGGAACCGCCGCGAAACAACGAAGCACACCCCCAAGAACACTGACAAAACGGCGAGGACCAAGTCCGGAGGAATCGCGAGGAGATATGGAACGGTCAAACAAAGAAACGTCAAGAGCACACCAAGGAGCGTACAAATGCCCAAGACGACTTTGAGGACGTTGGCCCAGACCTGTAACGCCCGTTGGGTCTCGTCCCGACGCAAGATCTGCGGCAAGAACATCGCATTGGCCCGATTGTTTAAGCGTGTATGAAAACCGTAGGCTGACACAAACGCAGCGATCCCACCAGCCGCCGGACAATGGAGTACCGGAGATCGGTGGACCTGTGCTGCGCTTGCCCCACGTTTTGGCTCCGGCTCCAGGTTGCCGTACGGTCGCCCTATTCTACCCGGTTCGCAGCCACAACGGGAGTCCCTGCAAGGTTGGGGGCGAGATGGCACCCGTCCCCCTGTCCGCGTGGCATCATTCGATCTCTGTGAGGATGGAGTCAGGTTCCCGGGGTCGGAGGGTCTGGGTCGTGCAGTCCACCACGAGGTCGAGTTCCTCCAGCACAATCGCGCCGATCAGGGCGTCCTGGCGGCCGGGCTCGACAACCGCGGAAAAGACCCCGTCCCGTCCCAGGAGTTGAAGCCAGACGTTGCTCACAACGGGGCGAGTCTCCCGCCGGCCGTCGGCGTAGCGCACTGGGGTTTCACCGTGCCCCTGTAAGCGCAAGTCGTCAACCGCACGCTGGGGCAGGACCAGCCGGGCGGCCCCGCTGCCGACGACACCGGACAGCACAAGATGCTTCACGCCCTCCGGAATCGGAACCCCGGGCGCGGCCTGCATGACGTCGCGGTCGTTGGCGACCACAAACTGAACGGAAAACCGTCCCATGGGCGTTTGTTCCTTCATCGCGTAAACCTCCAGATTGGCTCACGTTCATCCTATTCTACCCGCTTCGGGGCCGGAAAGGGAGTCCTTCCGCAGCGGGAAGACATGTCCACGCAAGCGTGGACATGCCACCCATGCCGATCGCTGACTGCTGAAAGCTGATAGCTCTTCGTCACACGTCGCAGAGCTTCACCGCCTCGCGGAGCGACTGCATCG
>CAYGZI010000373.1:0-1646 GCA_964354245.1 uncultured Planctomycetaceae bacterium | reverse complement strand
CGTGGGGATGAACTCTTGGGCCACGTAGCCCGTGTAGCCGGTCTTGACGATCTCCCGCATGATCGGCGGGTAGTTGATCTCCTGCGTGTCGTCGAGTTCGTTGCGGCCCGGCACGCCGGCGGTGTGGTAGTGGCCGATGTACTCGTGGAACTGGCGGATGCGGGCGATGATGTCGCCCTGCATAATCTGGACGTGGTAGACGTCGAAGAGGATCTTCATGCGCGGCGAGCCGACGCGCCGGCAGACCTCGACGCCCCACTCCACCTTGTCGCCCATGTAGTCGGGGTGGCCCTTCATCTCCGTGGCGACGCGGCTGTTGAGCACCTCGAAGCAGAGGTTCACTTTCTTCTTCTCGGCCAGACCGATGACGGTCTTCAGCCCGGCGACGGTGTTGTCCAGGCCCACGTCGTCCGCCATCCCTTTGCGGAATCCGGAGAAGGTGATGACGCTGGGGAAGCCGGCCGCGGCGCTGGCGTCGATGGCCTCGGTGACCTTCTCCTGGCACATCGCCCAGTTCTCGCGGCGGTTCCAGCCGTCGACGAAGCCGTGGCTGCTGGTCAGGGCACAGACCAGGCCGTGCTTCTTGAGGGTCGGCCAGTCCGCCGGCGGCACCAACTCGACGGAGAGGATCCCCATGGCCGCGGCGTTGCGGCACAGGGTCTCCAGCGGCATGGGGTCAAAGCACCAGGGGCAGACCGACTGTTTGATCCGGCCGTTGGTCACGACGCGCCGGGTGTTTGCCGGTTTGTCCTCGGCGGCACGGACAAAGTGGGGGACACCCAGGGTCGTTACAGCGGTAGCAGCCAGAGTGCTGCGAAACAGTCCGCGACGTGAAAGCCGCCGGTCCAGTACGTGCTCGTTTCTGTTCTGCATGGCTTGAGTCCTTTGAGTGTTTGGAGTGCGGCGATTTATCGCCGCTTTTCCCGTATCTTCGGATCGAAACGGAGTACGCGCGACTCATCTGGACGTTCTCACGCGCTCTTCTCCGGGCGCGCAAAAAGCGGTGATAAATCACCGCACTCCAAAAAAATGCGCTCACGTCTTGGCGATGAGTCGCGCCACTTCCGCCACGCGGCGGCCGAGGTTCTTGGCCGTGGCGATCCCCGCCGTGTCTTGGGCGATATCGTCCTTGGCGTTGTTGCACAGCGTCGCCCCGTAGTGGCACGTGGGCCGGCCGTCGCCGACCAACACCATCTCCTGGCCAAACATCGCGGCCTGGATCGAGCGGAGGGTGTGTTCCTGGCCGCCGTTGCGGGCCCCGCCCACCGCCAGCGCACCGCCCACCCGGTTGCTCAGGGCCAGCGTCTTCTTGAAGACCATCAGCCGCTCCAGAAACGCCTTGCAGAGCGAGGTCATGTCGCCGAAGTAGACCGGGCTGCCCACGATGATCCCGCGCATTGCCGGGTCCGCCAACTTCGGCTCCAGCGCGAGGAAATCGTCCTTCTGGCCCGGCGGCAGCTCGATCCCCGCGGCCACCAACCCATTGATGTTCAGCCCGGCCAGGTCGATCAGCTCGGTCTCGATTTCGTCCGGCGCGACCGCCTTGGCCGCGTCCAGGCAGACCTTGAGGGCGGTGGCGGTCGTCTTCCCTTTGCGCGGGCTGCCGGAGACGGCAAGGATCTTGATCTTCTTGCCTTGCGGCGCGG
>CAYGZI010000372.1:0-6277 GCA_964354245.1 uncultured Planctomycetaceae bacterium | reverse complement strand
CCCTTTGGCTTCACGCAGTTCGTTACCTCCCTACGTGCAAAGTTCTGTTCTGGCCGTCCTCGAACGTGTGAGGGTGAGAAGGTGAAAGGGTGAGAACGAGAGGGCTCTTGAGCCGGTGGCCGTGCGTCCCGCGTCCTCGACCCTTTGGTGCTTCTCTCCGTCCAATGTAGGGGCGGAGAGGGAGGTGTCAAGGGTGAGGGGGGCGGGGGCGGGGATTCGGGATTCGGGATTGGGGATTTGAGAGTTGAGATTTGAGAGAAGAAGGATGGAGGATGAGGGGCAAGGGGGCGGAGGGTGGCGGGGGTGGGAGTCTCGTGGGGGCAAAACCCGTTTGGGGCCCGGAATGGGTCGCGTAGGCGCCTATGGAACCCTTTCAGGGTTCGTCCCGTCTGTCGGATCCGCCAACCCAGGGCGGCGCTGCGCTTGCCCTGGGCTATCGTCTTGGGCCGCTTTGCGGTTGCCCTTCGGGCTGGGCGGTGGTCTCAGCAGAGGCATGGGGCGGCCGTGAGTAGCCGGTCAATCGCTTTCACCCACGGGCAAGCCCGTGGGGGTCTCTGAAGACCGGGCTGACACAGCCCGGCTCGGAGTTGGTGGTGGATGGCGAGTGGCGGGGGGATTGGGGATTTGAGACTTGAGATTTGTGTAGCGATTCACGCTGATGGGGTTTTATCCGGGACTTCGCGGGCCCGGCGGACTTTGGTGAGAATCTCGTCCGCTTTCGCCGTCCACACGAACGACTGAGGGTTATCGTGGTGCTCCCTGACGAAAGCCATGATCGCCTCGATCGGTTGCTCGACACTGCGGAACGTGCCCCGTCGCAGTCGCTTGCCGGTGATCTCACGGAACCATCGTTCGATCAGATTCAACCACGTGCAGGTCGAGATCCGCTGGCATCTCGGCGTCGATCAGCTTCAGGAACTCGATCCACTCCCGATGCCGACCACATCCATCAATTTCTCCACGAAGTGTGGATCGTTGCTGAGCTAGAACGTCCGCGTCAAATGCGGCTTCAGCCCGTTGGCTTTCCACACCCGCTGCACCATCGAGGACGAAGTTCCCGGTTCCTTTTTTTCGATGCCCGCGACACGTTGCTCAGCAAATCGCCTGCGCCACGGCGAAACCGTCTTCAACGCCGTCTTCAACCGCGGCGCGATCTCTTGATTCCTCTTCCCTTCCGCAGCCAACAAAACGATCTTCGACCGCGGCAACGGCCGAAACCTCCTGCGAAGAAACGGGTTTGGACGTTTCCGTTTCCAGGGTGGCTGAGGGGACTCGAACCCCCAACTCCCAGATCCACAGTCTGGTACTCTAACCAATTGAGCTACAGCCACCAAATCGCTGCGCCGGCAGGGTCGCGATGCCACGCAACCATCATCTTGCCCCATCCCGAGAGGGGTGACTCGGACTTGCCCGCCGTCGTCCGCGCTCCCTTAAAGTTAGCAGAAAAGTGGCCCGCAACAAGTCCGGGGTCCGGGCCCGAGGCTCGAGTTCGGCCCGGTTTGGGGGCCTCTTACACGGCATCGAAGCGGTGCAATCCCTCTTGGCGGGCACTCGCGAGCGCGTCGGCCCACTCGCCGCGCGTCACGGGGCGGCCGATCAGGGGGTGCCGGAAGGCCTGACCCTCGGGGTGGTACTGGGCCATGACGTTGACGTAGCTCTCGGGCGAGACTTCGCCGGCCAGAAACCGCATCACTTCCCGGGTGCCGGCCGCGCCGCTGGGCAAGACCAGGTGGCGGACCAACAGCCCGCGCCGGGCGATCCCGCGGTCATCGAGCACCAGGTCCCCCACCTGACGGTGCATTTCCTTGATGGCTTGGCGGGCGATTTCGGGGTAATCGGAGGCATTGGCGAGTTGCTGGGCCACTTCGGCGTCCCAGAACTTGAAGTCCGGCATATAGATGTCCACCACGCCGTCCAGGAGGCGCAGGGTCTCGACGCGGTCGTATCCGCCGGTGTTATAGACGATCGGCAAGCGGAGTCCGCCCTCGGCAGCCAGGCAGAGGGCTTCGAGGATCTGCGGCACGACGTGCGACGGGGTCACGAAATTGACGTTGTGGCAGCCGAGGTCTTGAAGGCGGAGCATCATGGCGGCCAGGTGCTCGGCCGTGGCGGGGCGGCCCTCGCCCTGCCAACTGATGTCGTAGTTCTGGCAAAAGATGCAGCGGAGGTTGCAGTGGGTGAAGAAAACCGTGCCCGAGCCCCCGGTTCCGCGGAGGCACGATTCCTCGCCGTGGTGCGGGAAGAAGCTGCTGACCGCGGCCGTGCGTCCGGTGCGGCAGAACGACTTTGCCTGGGCCGGATCGAGGCGATTGGCATGGCATTGCCGGGCGCAGAGCGCGCAGTCGGCCAAGGACTCAATCGCCTGCTGGGCCCGCACGGCCAGTTCGCCGGTTTCGAGCAGTCCGACGTATGCAGGGTAGGTCTGTGACACAGCCGCCCTCGGCCGTGAGAGGACAGGACAGCCGGGGGCGGCTGTCCCACGCTGGCTGATACAGGACAGCCGGGGGCGGCTGTCCCACATTAGGGAAACTGAAAGCCGATGGCTGAAAGCTACTTCTTCGCCGCCTTCCCCGCGGCATCCACCAGGTCCGCCACGCGGTCGGTTTTCTCCCAAGTAAACTCCGGCTCGCTGCGGCCGAAGTGGCCGCCGGCGGCCGTCAGTCGATAAATCGGCCGGCGGAGGTCGAGGTACTTGATGATTCCCCCCGGAGTCAGGGGAAAGAGTTCCTTGACCACCTCGCAGAGCCGCTCGTCGCTGAGCTGGCCGGCGCCGTGGGTATCGACCGACACGCTTACGGGGTCGGAGACGCCGATGGCATAGGCCAGTTGGACCTCGCAGCCGTCGGCCAGCCCGGCGGCCACGATGTTCTTGGCCACGTGGCGGGCCATGTAGGCGGCGCTGCGGTCCACCTTGGTCGGGTCCTTGCCGCTGAAAGCGCCCCCGCCGTGCCGCGCCCAGCCGCCGTAGGTATCGACGATGATCTTGCGCCCGGTCAGCCCGCAGTCGCCGTGCGGGCCGCCGGTGACGAAGCGCCCCGTGGGATTGACGTGGTAGATGATCTGGCCGTTGGTCAGCTCGGGCGGCAGGATCGGACGCACGACGTTCTCGATGACGAACTCGCGGATATCCGAGTGGCTCACCTCGGGCGCGTGCTGCGTGGCGACGACCACCGTGTGGATGCGGACCGGCCGGTTCCCCTCGAACTCGACGGTCACCTGGCTCTTGCCATCGGGCCGGAGCCAGGGGACTTCGCGGCTCTGCCGGGCGGCAGCGAGGCGATGGAGGATGCGGTGGGCCAGCGAGATCGGCAGGGGCATGAGCTCGGCGGTGTGGTTGATCGCGTAGCCGAACATCAGGCCCTGGTCGCCGGCCCCGATGTCCTTGCCCGAGGCCTCGTTGGCATCCACGCCCATGGCGATGTCGGGGCTCTGCCGGTCCAAGGCGAGCATCACGGCGCAGGTGCGGCCGCAGATGCCCATCTCGTCGTCGGTGTAGCCCACGTTTTCGATCACGTCGCGGGCGACCTGGACGTAGTCGATGACGGCCTTGGAGGTGATTTCGCCGGCCAGGATGGCCACGCCTGTGGTGACCATGGTCTCGCAGGCGACGCGGCTGAAGGGGTCTATGGCAAACAGGGCGTCCAGGACGCCGTCGGAGATCTGATCGGCCAGCTTGTCGGGGTGGCCGGCACTCACGGCTTCACTCGTAAAAAGAAACTTCCCCTTCGCCACGGAAGTGTCCTCCTGGGGCCTGGTGAATTGCGTCAAAGGAATGGGATATTGTAGCCCGGGCGGGGTCCGGGCTACAAGAGGGGGGGCCGATCCCCCTGGCAGGTTCCACTTGCGGGCCATCGCCGGCCGATTGGCCCCGTTGGGCCGGCTTCCTTGGCCGGACGCACACGTGTGACGCGATGCTACACTCCGCTCCGAATCCCTGGGGCCTCTGGCCAGGCCGGCAAACCCGGCCCTGCGATGGTTGGCTCGCCAGGCCGGCAATGCCGGCCCTGCGGCCAGTACACCTTGCTCCGCCGCAAAGCCGGCCTTGGACCGCTCTGCCCACCGCGCCCCCGTTCACAGACCTGACACAGACGGTATGCTTTCAATAGACACTTCCGCAACACCGATGACGCAGCATCCCATGAAGAAGGAACTCGAATCTACCGTCTTTCTCGTGGACGACGACCCCGCAGTCCTCAGAGCGCTCGCGAAGGTCGTCCAGTCGCTCGGGTTGAAGGCCGCGGCGTATCGATCCGCGGAGGCATTCCTGGAAGCCTACGAGCCGTCCGGACCGGGATGTCTGGTCCTGGACGTGCGGATGCCCGGGATGAGCGGCTTGGATTTGCAGAATCGCCTGGCCGCCACGAAAGAGGTCCTGCCGATCATCTTCATCACCGCACATGCCGACGTGCGCACGGCGGTCGAGGCTATGGAAAAAGGCGCCTTCTCCTTCTTGGAAAAACCCTTCCACATGCAGCAACTCTGCGACAAGATTCAAGAGGCCCTCGGGCTCGCCCGGAAGGGTTGGCAGCGACGCCGGGAGCGGGAGGACGCCCTCCGCAGGCTTGCCGCGCTGACCCCCGCAGAGCGCCGGGTGCTGGACTTCGTGGTCGCGGGCAAAGCCAACAAGACGACTGCCGAGGCCCTGGGGATCAGCGTCCGGACGGTCGAGGTCCACCGGGCGAGAATCATGAAGAAGCTGAAGATGAAGTCGCGGGCCGACCTCTTGAAGCTGGTGGGGGCAGCCGCCTCTCCGTGAGAACGCGTCTTCCGCCGACGGTGGGGCAGGGGAATGGGGAGATCACGAAACGACGAAAGGACGAAAACACGAAAACGCAACGCGCGGAAGGCTTGCGGGACGGGCCGGGTCGCCGGACTGCGATACGTTGCCTCTTCCCGTTTTCGAGGTTTCGTGTTTTCGTGATCCTCTCCTGATTCCAACCGTGCGGACCCGAGTTTCGTCGCTGCTATCTCCGCTCAGCGGGGTTTTCTCTTCTTCAGGATCCGGTAGAGCGTGCGCCGGTGCAGGCGCAAGGTCCGCGCGGCGGCTGCCTTGTTTCCCCGGCAGCGGTGGATCACCTCTTCGACGATCGCCAGCTCCATGGCCATGAGCCCGCCCGACATGGGGACCGCGACCGTCTCCGCACTGTCCCGCCGGGGCATCTCGCCCATGGATGCCTTGAGGCACTCCGGCCCAATCTCCGCGCTGTCGGCAAGCACCGCTGCCCGGGCCACGACGCTGGCCAACTGCGGGGCGTTGCCCGGCCAGTCGTAGCCAACCAGGCACTCCCACGCCTCTGCGGAGAAACGCCGCGCAGTGCCGTCCGGCCGCGGTCCCAACGCGGAGCCGATCAGCAGCAGAAAGTGCTCGGCCAGTGCCCTGATGTCTTCCTGGCGGTGGCGCAGCGGCGGCACGTGGATCCTGACGACGTTCAAGTAGTAGTAGAGCCCCTCATCGAAGCGGCCGTGTGAGGCCGCCTCTTCGAGGTCGCACTCGGTCCCGGCGATCAGCCGCACGTCCGGCAGCCCGTCGTCTTCGCCTCTGCGACTTGGCCCCTCGCTCCACTCAATCACGTCCAGGAGCCTGGTTTGGGCCCACACGCCCAACTGCAGCACGTCGAGGAGCTTGGTCTGGGCCCAGAGGGAGAGCCGGGACACTTCGTCCAAGAAAAGCGTGCCGCGATGGGCGTCCAGCAGCCTCGACGGTCTGCGCTGCTCGGCCCGGCGACTCGAGCCGATCTGTCCGAAGAGCCTCTCCTCGACCTCGGACTCGGGAAGCGACGCACAGACCACCCTTACGAACGGCCCGTCGCGGCGCCGGCTCTGGCCGTGGATATACCGGGCCACCACGTCCTTTCCGACGCCCGGCTCCCCCTCGATCAACACGGGGGTCTCGAGCCGGGCGACTCTTGAGGCCAGCTCGACCACCTCGCGCATGGCCGCGCTGCGTGCGACGATCTGGTCGCCCGGAGCGTTCTGCCGGCGGCCGTTTTCTGCCGCAAGTCGAAGCACGTCGGGTTGGCAATCCAGTACCGAAGCAGCGCCCGTTTCCATGTCCCGGTCTCCTCGATGAGCGTCTTGCGCACGCGATGACCGGACGGAAATTCGCGGCCGCCCTCCTTAGCCGATCGCTGCTCGACTTACGATGCGTCGTCGCCCGGTGGCCGAAACCACCCCCCCAACCGGGAGAACCAGCACGGTTTGGTGTTCTTATAAGTATTTTTACTTATTCTGTCAAGACCACCTTGCGCGGCCCAAGAACGGAACACGGGCATGAATA
>CAYGZI010000371.1:0-6280 GCA_964354245.1 uncultured Planctomycetaceae bacterium | reverse complement strand
CGACCTGGTGGGCCCAGCCTTGGCCGAAAAGCTGATCGGCCAGGCAGCCGTCGGCATATTGGTGCTCTGGGTGCTTCTTGAGGTCCACGATTTGGATGAAGTACTCGCCGTTATAGAGCTTCTCGACGGAGTTCTTTCGCCCCGCCTCGAAGATCTTACGGCAGCGGGCGGCGAATTCTGCGTCGCCCGCCTCCTTGGCCATCTCCTCGCCGGCCCGCAGTGCGGCCAGGTAGAGCGACCCGACCATCGTGTTGGGGCCGTAGAAATTGATGTCGTAGGTGTTGTGCTGCTCGCCCTCGACCAGTCCGTCGTCGTTGCGGTCCTCGTGGATCATGAACTCCATGGACTTGCGGATCCTGGGCCAGAGCTTCTTGAGGAACTCGCCGTTGGCCGACATCTGGTGCTCGCGGTACGCCTTGAGCACGGTGCCCGGTTGGGAATCGCCGGCCCACATCTTCCAGTTCTCTCCGCGGAACAGCACCGCCCCGGTATCCTCGACGAAACCGGCCTTGGGGTTGTAGTCCTGCATGATGCGGACCGAGCGTTCCAGCTCGGGGAAGAGCCGGGCCATAGAGTGCTCGTAGTTCCAGACGTGGGCGCAGGTGCCGTGGCAGCAGCCCACGCCTTCCCAGGCCCAGAACCGCCCGTTGGCCCACCACTGGCACGTGCCGGTGGCCAGGATCGAGACCGTGGAGAAGAGCCGGTCCAGGAGCCAGTGCGGCAGGGTCGAGTCGTACCACGTGTCGTGCCAGAGCCGCGTCTGGCTGGCCAGCCGGTCGAAGTTCTTGGCGATGTAATCGACCACGCCCGCCGCGTCCTTGAACCTGCGGGCATAGTAGTTGCCGTGCTCGGGCCGGTTGGGGAAGTGCCAGGCGATGATGAAGGTGATTTGTTTTGACTCACCAGGTTTGAGCACCACGCGCCGATTGGCATCGCCGAACAAGGACTCACCGAAGTGCCGCTCCAACGGTGCGCCGGGTGGCCTAGCGCCGTCCCCGTCGTGTTCCTGAGGGGACGACATGCCCACACTCCAACCGGGTTCATTCTCGTCCAAGAGCACGGCCAGCCCTATCGTGCCGAAATCGGGCTGCTCTTCGAGCGTCCCCTTCGGCGGCGGGATCGGCGTGTCGCGGAGTTCGATCTGGTCGACGTTGATGTGGCCCCACGGGCCGGACTCGGCATCGACGATTCCGATCCGCGCCTCCTTGCCGGCCAGGTCGCGGACGTCCCAGTGGTGCGGCTGGAGTTGCTCGTTGTCCTTGCCGGCGGCCGTGCGCACGATCTTGCCGTCGATCAGCAAGTTGATGCAGGTCTTGCCGGCGTGGTTGCCGCCGCCGATCAAGAAGCTGATGAAGTTCCGCTCGATCTGAAACGCCGGCGAGGTTAGTTTGCCGTGCGGCTTGTCACCGCCCAGGAACGAATTGACCAGTTCCTTGCCGCGGAAGCCGCTGACCTTCTGCTGGTTGGGAAGCGTGCCGTGGGCCGGGCCCTTGCCGAAGGCCTCACCTTCGACTTTCCACTCCCCGTAGTCGTTGCCCTCGAAATCGGCCAGCACGACCGGCTTACGGGTCTCCTTGGGCGGAACGACCGCCTTGGCCGAGCCGAGGGCCATGCTCCAACCGTTTCCCTCGACGATCTTGCTAAGCCGAGTCCCCGAGAACACTTGCCCGCTGAAACGGCAGACGGCGTTTTCCAGTAAGCCGGCCACGGCGACGTTGGCCGGGACGTTGGAAGTGTTCTTCACCGTGAACTGCATCACCGTGGCCGGCAGGGCCGAGTCCTCGGCATTGAGCGGCACAAACGGCGAGAATGCCTCCAGCGTGACCTCGACCGGGAAGTCCTTGTCCTTGTACTCGACGTATGCGATCGGATACTCGCCGCAGAACCGCACGCCGGGGAAGCCCGCCTTGTCGAGCGTCCGCTCTTCCGTCTTGCCGCCCGTCTGCACCCGGATGGCAAAGCCCTGCTGAATGGGCGAGGTCGGCGCCGCGGCAAAGTAGTTCTTGTCGCCATAGCCCGAGAAGTTGTGCTGGTTGAAGATGTCCCACTGGACCAGGCGGCCCTCGCCGTTGATATAGAGCTGCCCCGTGGTAATGCCGCCGATGGGCATGGCGATCATCTTCAGATCGCCGCCCGAGTACCAGGTCTTCTCTCCCCGGGCAAAGAGGGCCTTGACCCACTCGGGCTTGAGCTTCTTGTCCGCCGGGACGAAGTGGTCGATCACGTCCTTGGGCTCGAAGGGCCCGGCAATGGCCGCCAGACCACCCGCCGCCGAGAGCGACGCCAATCCGGCCCCGGCCGCGGCCAGAAACCGCCGCCGGTCCACGCCACAGGAGGACAGACATTCCTGTCTGTCCTGTCTGTTGCAACACCCCGGCGCGTCGCAAGCAGCCTCAACAACCTTGATTTTCGGGAGAATGCAGTCGCCGCCCGGTCGTGGCTCGTGGCTCATGGAGGCACCTCGCTCAAAGGGGGGGTCATGTTGGCACCCCATGATTTTAGGCGCCCCAATCCGCAACGCAAGACCCGGGCTATTTCCTTGCCGCCGTGATCCCGAGGGCCTTGGCCGCCGCGTCGAGCATGAGCCGCTCGGTCATCGGTGGGACCCAGCAGTAGTCGTCGTCGTAGCCGTCTTTCCAGCAGTGGTCGGTGGGGACGTAGCCCGGGGCCCCGTCGCCGAAGCCGACGACCACGACGAACGACTCCGGCCGCATCCGCTGGATCGCAAGCTGGTGACCCACGAACGCCTCGGCCGGCAGGATGAGGAACATCGCTTTGTCGTTGAGGTCCAGGCATGGCACCTCGATCGGCCGCCCCGCCTCGACCCGCTTGCGCCAGCTCAAGCCCAACGCCGCCGAAATCCGCTGCCATCGCGTCGCCTTGGGATCGGCCAGGGTCCGCTGCTGGGCCTCCAAGGCGAACTGGCCCCCGTCGCGCACCGGGAGCCGCAATTCCGCCACGCGGTAGTCGATCCTCGCCAGCGGATATCGCTGCGTCGCCTTCCATGCCGCAAGCATCCCTTGATAGAGTCGATCCGCCAGAACCGGACGGTTCTGCGGATCGCCGCTATTGTACTTCCCCGCGGTCGTATCGCCCGCACAGCCCGTGAAATAGACCTGGAAGACGCCCGGATCGTCCTTTTGCCGCCTCGCCCGGGCCATTCCGGGAAAGTCGGCGGAGACCCCGCCGCGCCCGTAGTAGCTCATCGGATGGACGGCATAGCAGCTCCAAGCCAACACGGCCCGATCGCCGTCCCAGAGGCTGACGGTCTTGAGCCAGGGGTCGATCTCGCCTTGCGGGGCGTCGCCGAACTGTTTGCCGCTGGCGCTGCTGCGGCCCCAGTGGGCCTTGCCGTCGGGAGCGACCACGCGGCGGTTGGAGGCAATCCGCTCGACCTTGGCCTGGCCGATGCCGAGGTGGGTCACGCGGCGGGCCGAGCCGAGCGACCGCTTCAGGGCCGCGGCCACGCGCTGGACGGCCTTCTCATGGAAGTCCGGGTCGCAGTTGTAGCCCTTGAGCCCTTGCTGATCCAAGAGCCGCTGGGCCGTCAGGTCGCAGATGGGGGCATCGTGCTGATGGACCGTGGCGAGCATGACCCGTTTCCGGCTCGTTCCGGCCGCCCGGGCGAGCACCTCGCGCCAGCGGTCGTAGGAATCGTTGTTGCACTGGCACCAATCCAGGGCGATCACCACGATCGGCTCCCCGGCGCCAAGAAGCACGAACCCCTTCGCAAAGAGCGGATCGACGATCTCCTTGGCATCCGCCACCCCGCCGCCCATGCAGGCATGGCCGATGGGGATCGTGACATCGGCCTCGAAGGTGGCCACGCGGAACTCGGCAGCGCCGCAGAAGGGGCTCGCTGCCGCGGGAAACAATGCACAAATTGCGGTGAAAAGGGCAACTCCACGGCACAGCCAGGCAGTGCGTTTCACTGTGATCCTCCTGCCGGTTCGTAATCTCGTCGTAGTCATCATGCCCAAGATGTTGAACCGACAAGCCGCCGTCGTCAAGGAGCCGCATCCGCGAAGAGGGGTGCTTGTGCGCCGATCCGCGATCCGCTAGCATGGACGGTCGCGTCCACACTCACCAGCGGGGACCTCCCCCCGGGAGGAGGACGCACTTCCTGGCACGATTGGAGTCTCAGCAAGAGGAGGCCCGTCATGCGAGACGCTATCGCGGCATACGTGCGTCGGGTGAAGGAGGTTGCAGAACACGTCAGGGGGAACGAACAGGCAACCAAAAAAAGCCTGATCGAGCCGCTTTTTGCGATTCTTGGGTACGATCTCGCGGACCCGCGCGAGTGCGTGCCCGAACATCGCGAGGACTTCGGCCGAAGCCGCTCGGCCAAGCCGGTCGATTACGCCTTTCTCAAGGACGGCGCCCCCATCTTCTTCGTCGAGGCGAAGCCGGTCGATCGCAAGCTCGTTGGTTACAACGAGCAACTGGCCGACTATTTTGCCAAGGCCCCAGCGGCCAAACTCGGCATACTCACTAATGGGGTGCATTGGCAGTTCTTCACCGATCTTGAGAACGATAACGTCATGGACAAGAAGCCGTTTGTCGAATGGCAAGTTTTTGGCGAGGACCCGCCGCCGTGGGATTTCCTTACCCTTCTCCAGAAGTCGCAGTACAAGACCGAACTGGTGCGCACTTTCGCCGAGCGGCGGTACCAACAGAACCTCTTGATCGAAGAGCTCTCAAGGCTTCTCGAACCCTCTCTTGAATTCATCAAACTGGCCATCGCGAACATCGAAACGCGTAACCTCACGGCGACCGTTGTCGAGAGCTGGAAGCCCGTGCTGAAGGCGGCAATTGCAGAATGGGCAAAGCAGCAGAGGCTTTCGACGGTGTTGAGCGACGTCGCCGTCACCGCGCCGCCAGAGGAGCAGACGCAGATCGGGCGCGGCGTCGAAACGACTCAGGCCGAGCTCGATGCCTTTGCAGTAATACAGCGACTCCTGGGTCCGGAGCGACCTGTAGAGTACGAAGACACGGCATCCTATTTCAAAGTTCACTTGCCGGGAAAGGCGTTCTGGGCCGTGTGTCGGCTCTACAGTCTCGGGGAGAGGAAACCGAGAATCCTGGTTCGTTTGTCCGCGGAAGCGGTCTCCCAGTTGGCTCCTGGCATGAACGTCACGCCTCGCGAACAAGGTTGGTCGCGCATTGACTTGAGAGGAAGCGAGGACCTTGAGTTGCTGGGTCCTGTATTCTGCAAGGCGTGGGACGAGCTCAAGGCTTCGCGGGAAGAGCCATCCGAGGACGCCGGCCCGGCGTAACCCGACAGATGCGGGGCCGGCGCGTGCCCTATCCTCCGGAGAGACTGCCTGGGTCTTGAGTGGTCCGTTGTGATAGAATAGTCAAGGAACGAGCCCCTTTCCGAGGATTGCCGATTATGAGCCCGATTCTCACAGACCAACAGCGGCAGGCCCTTCACGAGGCCAACGAGGCCGGCCCGGTCACCGTCGTCGATCCCGCCACGAACGCGCAGTACGTGCTTGTGCGGGCGGATGTGTTCCATGACATGCAGGAGTGGATGCGCGACCTGGACCCGCACGACGTTTATCCCCTCATCGACCGCATCATGGCCGACGATGACGCACACGATCCCACGCTGGCCACCTACCAGGACGAAGCTGCTTCGCGGGAGCGCGCATGACCGCACGCGGCGACGGGCTTTCTAGGGGTGTAACCTGTGAGATGTGGAGAGTTGCGTTTTCTGAGGCATGGCAGGGCAAATGAATGTACAGGACAGCCCCATGCGGCTACAATCTGCAGTGCCTGGCGAAACGGAGTCGGGCTCTGCTGGCGAGCAACCCGACAAGGGATAACCAGGTCAGGGCGGGTGAATGAACCCTCCTGGCCCTGGTGGCTTCGGCCACCAGGGCACTTTTCCGCCGATCCATTCATTTGCCCTGCCATGCCTTAGAAAACGCAATCGTGCCTTCTGAGTCGATTTGAAATCGCTAGGAACCCCGAATGGTCCCAAGACGTGGACGAGCGAGAACGATGATGTCCGCACTGCGATCAATCCCTCTGCTTGCCGCCGGACTGTTGATCAGCGGCTCCGCTTTCGCCCAGCCGGTCAAGCCCATCGCCTTGCACCCCGAAAACCCGCACTACCTGCTCTTCCGCGGGAAACCGGCAATCCTCGTCACGTCCGGCGAGCACTACGGGGCCGTGCTCAACCGCGACTTCGATTACCGCCGCTACCTGGACGAGCTCCACGCCCGGGGACTCAACCTCACCCGGACCTTCTCGGGCACGTACCGCGAGGTGCCAA
>CAYGZI010000370.1:0-6287 GCA_964354245.1 uncultured Planctomycetaceae bacterium | reverse complement strand
AGCACAGGAGGCAGCCGAGATCCACGGACGCCGGATAGCGGGCCACGTAGCCGGCGTCGTTGTTGGTCGCGCAAAAGACCTTGTTGCCCGCGACCACGGGGCTTCCGTAGCCGTCTTTGCCGAGTCGGGCGGCCCAGCGGATGTTCTTCGATCCTTTGCCCAGCCACCGGTCGGTCTGGGGGTCGAACTGGCCGGCGTCCCACTCGACGGGGAGTCCCTTGGCCGGAGAGACGTTATTGCGGGCCGGGGAGCCGCCCCATTGGGGCCAATCGTCGGCACTGGAAAGAATGCAAAATGAAAAATGCAGAGTGAAAAATGCAAAAGTAAGAGTGGGAAGGGAAATCCCATTTTGCACTCTGCGTTCTGCAAATTGCATTTTACATTTTACATTTTGCATTTTGCACTAGCTCCTTCACCCCTCCACGTCTTTACCCCGCCACCCATCACCCTCCACCCCCCACCTACCACATGCCACCTACCCTCCCTCAACCAGCACCTCGTCGCTGGGATCGAACTTGGGAAAGACCACAATGAGCACGGTCATGCGTCCGACGGCCCGGTGGACGACTCCCGCCGGGATGAAGATGCAAAGTCCCGGGCGAAGGGGCAGGAGGTCGCCGTCGAGCTGCATTTGGGCGTCGGGGCCGCACCGGAGGATGTAGTAGGTCTCGGTGAGTCGGCGGTGGAAGTGCGGCTTGGCGTCGGCAGAGATCTCGGTGCGGTGGAGGGTGCCTGGGAAGTCGGGGACATCCAGCAGGGCCCGGCGGGCCGTTCCGCAAGGGCAGGATGCGCCCGGGAGCTGGTCGAAATCCACGAGGACCCAGCGTTTGTCGGAGTGGCTCATCGCGGCCCCCGGGTGGATTTGTGAATGCGGATTGATGAATGCTGACTGCTGAGGTCCGACAGCCCTTCTTTGGACGCGGCGGACGCAGGACCACTGCGGCAGCATTCTAACAGACGGACGGCAGCAGGGCCAGCAAGCCCGACCCGTCTTATCCATTTTCGCGTGCGGCGACGGCTCCGGTTTGAAGAAACGAGCAGCGGGGGTAACGAGGCGCCATGCCGCGGCTTTGAGAAACGGGAGAGAGTGTAGCGGTTACCGCGACATTCCGGCGGGGAGACTGCATGGCGACGGGCCGCACAACCGTTAAAGCTTCGCCCTCTTCCGCGGACGGCAGAGTTTGCGCCACGGTAGCACTAAACCTTTTGCCGAAAAGTACTTCCACGCATTCAAGGGGCCTTTGCAGGGGAGCCGATACGTGAGACTGGCCCTCGGAAAGAACCGCGTGCTAAGGTGGCACGTCAGAGGGCGCGCCAGGAAAACCGACCGGCTCGTTTCGAGTCAAGGAATGGCTCGACGGCCCTGGTGCTTACGACCCTGTGAACTGCGGGAGCCAACCCACCTACGCCCGACTGCAACGGCAAGCCGTTCCGAAGTCGGTTCTATCCCATGGGAGAACCCACCCACGGAAGGAGAAATCCATCGCATTTCGGCCGCGTGCGGTACTCGGGTTTGCGGTTGACCGATCGGGATGCGAACGACCCCAGTTCAATGTAAAGGAGAGTTTGCTCAATGAAAGGCAAGATCGTATTTGGAGCGCTCCTGGTGAGCGTGGCCCTTGCCAGCCAGGGTTTCGGTTTCGACCTCCTGGACCGGGCAAGGGGCCTGAACTGCGGCGGCTGCGGTGCCTGCACCGCGTGTGCCGCCCCGGCCTGTGGGCCATCTGCCCCGAAGGCGTGTGCGCCCGAGGGGTGCGGCAAAGCGTCCTGCGACCCGTGCCGCAGGCGGTGCGATCTGTTCGCGGGACTGAAAGACCTGTTCGCCTGCAACCGCTGCGGCAAAGTCAAGTGCGGCTGCGAGCCGGCGTGCAAGCCCTGCGACAAGGTGAAGGCGTGCGACGTGGCCTGCAAGCCTTGCGAGAAGGTCAGGGCATGCGCCCCCGAGCCGGCCTGCAAGCCCTGCGAGCGGGTGAAGGCGTGTGACCCAGCCTGCAAGCCCTGCGAGCGGGTCAAGGCATGTGCGCCCGCCTGCAAGGCCTGCGAGAGAGTCAAGGCGTGCGAGCCTGCCTGCAAGGCCTGCGACAAGGTCAAGGCCTGCGAGCCCACCTGCAAGACGGCCCGTTGCCGCCAGCCGCTGATCCACAAGGACGAGTGCGGGTGCAACTGCCGGCCGAAGCTCGGGCACGGCTTGGTCGTCAGCGTGCTCGATGACCTGTTCGGCTGCAAGAAGGGCGGCAAGTGCGGGCAAGGCGCCTGCGGTGGATGCGGCGAGTGCGGTTGCGGGGGCGCCCCGGCCACGGCGGCTCCGGCCAAGTCGGCCGACGCCATGCCGATCACCCCGGCGGAAGACGTCGGCCCGTTGCCGATTCCGCCGAAAACCGATCCCTCCGCCTCCTTGATGCGGCCGCGGAGCATCTACCAGGCGAGCCGCAACATCGTGCAAAACTAAACGCCTGGTCCAACCATTCCAGACAACGCCCAGGTCCACCCGAGAAGCATCTCGGGTGGACCTGTCTGTTTCTTGAGGGTTCAGGGGTCGGGGTTCAGGGGTCAGAGCAGGACTATTTCTATAGCAAGACTTCTGCTCTTGGTCGTTTCCGGCATCTGAGGCATATTGGGTGGTTGAGGTGGTCATGGCCGTAAGGGCTGGCCAGTCCCTTGGTTACGGGTCAATGTCAGGAGGACACTCCCATGACAAGGGACGAAGTGCGCGCGGCGGCCGCGCGGGTGCGGCGTTGGCATTGGAGGTTTGCCACGTGGTTCGGTCGCAAGGAGGCTCAGGAGCAACTCCTTGGTGTACCTGAAAGGGCTGTTGTCGGATCAGGAGCAGAAGAGCGTCGAGCCGATCGCCTTGCGGTTTGCCCGGCGTCCCGACGGCGGTCCGGCCACGCAGAACGAGGTGGTGGGCGTGTTCCTGACGGGCGTCACTCCGGGCGGGACTGCCCTGTTGGATGCCTTGGAGGCGATCGATCGGCGCTATCTGATGGAGGTGAAGAAGAACACCTTGGTGTGGACGGTCGATCCGGCGACGTTGCCCGGGGCCACGCCCGGGCCGAAGCGGCGCAAGAAGCTGGGGTCCTATCGCTATCGCGAGGTGCAATCGGTGGCGGAGATTGCCGCCTTGCCGCCGGAGTCCTGGCGGATGCTGAAGCTGCGCGAAGGGGCCAAGGGGCCGCTGGTCTGCGAGTTTGCCGCGTTGCGGCTTTTGCGTTCGGCGTTTGCCCGGCGGAAGCTGACCGAAGAGGACGCGATCGAGTTGGTCGAGTATCATCTGCAGCAGAACCACACCGCCCGCGAACGAAGAACCAAACCCCGTGGCCGCTATAGCTGGGGCATCAATCGCCACTCTTTCCTTCTTGCACCCGCCTTGCCCCGGTGTGAGAATAGGTGGCCAGAGAGCCCGCGGCGGCCGCGGGCCATGCCTCGTGGAAACCCCAATTGAAGTGCAAACAGGAGAGTAACGATGGCCCAGACGAAGAGATCACCGCGGACCGCGCACCCCACCCGGCGCGACTTTCTGAAGACCTCGGCCCTGGCGGCCGGAGCGGCCTTGGCGAGCGCGCCGTTTGTCAACCTCCACGCCCAGGACACCGGCAGGAAGTTCAAGGCGGCCCTGATCGGCTGCGGCGGGCGAGGAAACGGAGCCGCCAACGACCACCTCGAAGCGGTCAAGTACCTCAACGGCAAGCTGGGCTGGAACCTGCAGGTCGAGTTCGTGGCCACCGGCGACTGGTTCAAAGGCCGCGCCGAGGGCGCGGGCCAGCGCTACGGAGTGCCCAAGGAGCGCTGCTTCGGCGGCGGCGACTGCTATAAGAAGGTGCTCGAAGCCGGGCCCGACGTCGTGCTTATGGCCCAGCCCCCGGCCTTCCGCCCTCGCCACTTCGAGGCCGTGATCCAGGCCGGCAAGCACGTCTTCTTCGAGAAGCCTTCGGCCGTGGACCCGCCCGGCGTGCGGCGCGTCATCCAGGCGGGCGAGGCGGCCAAGCAGAAAGGCCTCTGCGTGGCGGCCGGCACCCAGCGCCGCCACGAAAAGGGCTACAACGACCAGGCCCGCGAAATCAAGGACGGCGTGCGCGGCCGCGTGGTGGGCGGGCGCGTGGCCTGGAACATGGGCGCGATCTTCACCAATAACCCCATCAACGCCAAAAGCCCCGACGACCTGGTCGGCCCCTGGCAAATCTGGGTCGAGATGTCCGGCGACCACATCTGCGAGCAGCACGTCCACAACCTCGATATTGCCAATTGGTACTGTGGCAGCCACCCTGTGAGTGCGGGCGGGTTCGGTTTCCGGGCGCGGCGTAAGGCCGGGAACATGTACGACCATTTCAGCGTCGACTTGGAGTACCCCGGCAACGTCCATATCCACAGCATGTGCCGCCAGATCGCCGACTGCTGGGACTGGGTCGGCGAGGACTTCGTCTACGAGCGGGGCAAGCCGGCCGGCAACACGCCGCGGAGCAAGGATCCCTACGAGGAGGTCGGCTATCACGGGAGCGGCTACGTGTCGGAGCACGCGCACCTGCTCTACGCGATCGTCAAGGGCCAGCCGCTCAACGAGGCCTACAACGTGGCCACGTCCACCGGCACGGCAATCCTCGCCCGCGAGTCGGCCTACAGCGGCAAGCGGATCACGTGGGCCGAGATGTTCGAGGACCAAAGCGGCAAGTTCTACAAGCTCCAATTGAAACCGACGGCCGAGGACTTTGAGACCGGCGAGGTCGTCTTGCTCAAGGACGGCGACATCCGCATCCCGGGCCTTCCGGCCTGACCGCGGCAGGAGCCGTAGGGTGGGACAAGCGCAGCGCAGTCCCACCGACCATGACTCATAGCCCCTCGCTGCCGCGATACGCGGCCCGTTGCTCTTCCAACCCGAGCCGCTTGGTGATCTCGCGCCAGCGGGAGGCCGCTTGGGCGAGGGCCTCCCGCGCGGGCTTCTCGCCGCGCACGGCCTGGTACACGGCCTCGTCGAGTGCCTTCAGGTACGCGGCACGCCCGGGAATCCGCAACGCAAACAAACACTGACGCCGGTTGAGCGTCTGCTTCGTCAACTTCGCGTAATCCGCAGCCGCTCCCGGAGGCACGGGCCCTTCGACCCAGGCTTGCGGGTCCGCAACGTCGGTCTCCCGGAACAAGGTCGTCGCGGGACTGGCCGCGCTGGTCTGCCGGTTCCACTGCTTGTCCGAGAGCCACAAGAGCAGGCGGAAACTCAGCTCCGGCCACTGCGACCGGCTGGTGACGGTCCCCATCCGCCCCGCTGCGCTCAACAGCGGCACTTGCGTCTCTTCTCCCTCCCCGCGCAGCTCCCAACTCTTGCTCGAGACGTTATAAACCTTGGCCGATCCGGGCAGCTCCGCAAACGCCACGCGGAGACCGGACCCCGCTTGGACGCACTCCTTGTCCGCCGCCGAAGGCCAGCTCAGTGCCAGCCCGCACTCGCCCCGCCAGAACGCCCGGCGCACCGCGGTCGGGTCCCAGGTCAATTGCTGCGGCGGGCCGGACCGCGCCGCCGCGACCAGCTCTTCCAGGGCCTGCACAAAGGGCGGCCCGTCCACCAAGGGCTCCATCGTCTCGATGCTGAAGAGCTTGGAGAAGTTCGCCCGGTGGGTGGCGTAGGGCGCTGCCCGGGCCAAAAGCACCATCCCCGCCCACCCCGGCCCGAGAGGCTCCAGCGACCCGCACCAAGGGCGCCCTTCCGGCCCAACCGCGTCGCCGAGCTGCTTGCGGTCGGCCAGCCTCTGGGCGAGCTTCTGGTATTCCGCCCAGGTCCGCGGCGCCTCTGCGCCCAGCTTATCCACCAAGTCGGCCCGATAGTAACAGACCAACACCGGCGATCCAAACGGCGTCCCAACGACCTCCTTGCCCCATGCCGCCTCGCGCGAGCGAAGCAGGGAGAAGACGTCGCTCCAATCGCCCCGGCCTTTGCGAGACTCCGCATCCCCGGGGCGAGCCGTCCCGTAGGACGCCTTCTGCCCGATCAGCTCCCCGGGTATGGGGACAATCCACTTTCTCTCGGCCAGAACCGCCACGTCGCAGGAGGCCGAGATGATGGCGTCGGCCTCGGGCGGCTCCGCGGCTTGGGGGTCGAGGTGCGCGACCTGCTCCACCTGGAAGCTCGTGCCGTTCTGGGCGGTCCATTCGCCGCGCAACTGCTCGATGGCCGCGGCCAGGGCCGGATCGCCCACCACCAGCAGGCGCACTTTGGCGTCGGGCGGAGACTCCTTCTTACCCGAGCCGCTGTCCGACCGCGGGCAGCCGGCCGCGGGGACCAGAAGGCCAAGGACCAGCAG
>CAYGZI010000369.1:0-6293 GCA_964354245.1 uncultured Planctomycetaceae bacterium | reverse complement strand
CCGCAGCCGTTCGCCCAGGTCGAAGCCGGCCGTACACACCAGGTTGCCCACGTTCTCGATGAACAGCAGATCGCAGGCGCCGAGGTCGAGATCGGCCAGGGCGGCGGCGACCATGCTGGCGTCGAGGTGGCAGGCCCCTTCCGTGTTGATCTGGACCACGGGCACGCCGATTGCATCCATGCGCTGGGCGTCGATGGAGCCGGCGATGTCGCCCTCGATGACCGCCGGGGCCAGGCGCCCGGCGAGCCCGGCCTGGCCGAAGAGGGCCTCCAGGAGCGTCGTCTTGCCGCAGCCGGGCGAGCCCACGAGATTCACGGCAAACACGCCCGCTGCGTCGAAGCGCGCGCGGTTCTCCGCGGCGAGCTGGTCGTTGGCCTTGAGGATTCTCTTGGCAGCGACGATCTTCATCAGCACTCCTCGAGCTTGTGAGAAAATGGGGACAGGCACCTCGCCGGTTGCCGTTTTCCCAAGGTTCTTGCAGATTGACTCGGAGCCAGTCCCCATTTTCTCACAAGCTCTCCTCCAATTCGATGGATTCCAAAAGCAAGTCCCGGCCGCCGTCGATCGTCACATCGCTGCTGCCGCAGTTCGGGCAGCGGGCCTCCAAGTCCTCGATTTCCGTCCGGTAGCCGCAGGCCGCGCATTGACAGTGCGCGCCGGGCTCGGCGATCTCGATCCGGGCCGACTCCAAGATCGTCTCCTTGACCAGCAGATCGAGGGCGAAACGGAGGGAGTCCGGGTTGACCCCCGAGAGCCGGCCCACGACCAGCGCCACGCGTGTGACCTGGCCCGAAGCGCCCGCCCGGCGGACTTCGCCCTGGACCTGCTCGATCAGGGCGTCGGCGATGGCGATTTCGTGCATGACTCGAGGGCGATCGCGGCCTTGCGCTGGTCGAGGTCCAAGGTGAGGACGACGCAATCGTCCATCCGGGCGCGTTGCTGTCGGAGGAAGGCCCCCAGGCCCCAAGCGCGGCCGTCCTTGGCGGCCAGGATGCCGACGGGCCGGCCATCGGTCGTCACCAGCTCGAACTTGCCGCAGACCACGTCCTTCAGCTCCGCCGGCACCGTGATCACGGCATAGGTGCTGGCCGCCTTCGACAGGCGATAGCTCAGCCAAATGCGGCCGTCGTCCGTGCGCCCGTGGCGGTCGAGGACCCGCATCGGCGCCCGTGCCGCCCGATGCCGGGCAATCAGCGACTCGACGGCCGCCGGGCTGACCTGCGCACCCAAGAGCCCATAGACGCTGTGACCGTATTGGGCGACGATCGGCGAGCAGGCCAAGAAGGCGTGGAAGCTGAAGCGGTTCATTCCGGCTGCCACGCAGAGGTCTTCCAGGACGCCGCGCTCCACGATCGGCCCGTGTGCTTTGAGGATCCGCACCAACTTGGTTTCCACGCCGGTGAGCACCTGCTCCCAAGGGCGCGGGGGATCGGCCGCGATCCACTCCCCATCGACGCGCACGCCCGGCGTTTGCCGGCAGAACTCCAGGAGCACGTCGTCGGGTGGCGGAGTCGTCCATAGTCGCCGGTTGCGGCGTGCCGCCTTAGCCAGATCGCGCAGGCGGATCCGCCCGGCGACGGCCAGGACCTTCCCGAGGGTCTTCGGCAAGCCGTGCTTGGCAACCTTGGACAGCCGAAACCAGCCCGTCGCCTGGTCCAGCCAGCAGAAGCCCTCCATCAACTGGAGCGTCTCCGCCACGAGGACCGCGTCGGCTTGCCCAGGAAAACGCGCGTCAATCGCCTTGACGATCTGCCCGACGGCGGCCAGCCCGCGGTAATACGTCTCCTTCTTGGCCGCCTCGACCGCGGCGGCCGGGATGGCCGCCTCCGCCGGGCGGACCGCCAGACGGCCCTTGCCGACGGTGACGATGCGGAAGGGAACCGGACGGCCCAACAGGCTCGCCCCGGCGACAACGTGCTCCAAGCCGAGTCCCACGGCGGTCAGCCCCGCCTCCTTCATCTCCCTTTCCAGGACGGCCACCGACCGCGGCAGGCGCTCGCCGAGAACGCCCAACGCCCGGTCCACCACCTGGGCGAGTATCTTCCCGGGCTCCTTGCGCTTGACCACCTTGGCGCATATCTGGCGCGTCCGCTCGCGCGTCATGCCGTACTGGGCCCCGATCTCGGCCAAGGTGTGGCGCCGGCCGTCCTTCCAGCCGTAGTAACCGATGACGATCTCCCGGTTGCGCGAGTGCGGGGCCGAGGCGAAGATCTGCGTCAGCTCCTCCTCGAGCGTCCAGCCCGTCATGCCCAGGATCCGCTCCCGCAATCGGCGGACCTGCTGGGTCGCGTAGAGGGGATCCGGCGGGTCTTGAGTCCGGGCGATGAGGCGATCCGCCAACTCCGCACCCGTCTGCGCCTCCACGTCGATCTCGCTCATCAGGGCCCGGAACCGTGGATCGTCGCTCCGCACGAACGGGGCGGCGGGCATTTCGGCCAACTGCCGGGCCTCCCGAGTGAGCGCCCGATCCAGGCGGTTCTCCCGCGCCACGTGCGACTCAAGCGCGCTGAGAAAGTCCACCAGACATCGCGGACCGAAGGCCCGGATCGACAGGATGTCGCCAATGGTCCGCTCGCCCAGAAGGTCCGCATTCTCGTCGAAGCCTTCCCGCACCAGGCACAGGCGCGTGCGATGCTCCAGCGGAAGCTGGTCGAGCCTGACGTTCTTGGGAGGGCGGGGAAAATGACGCCGGTGGAAGACCCGGCGCGAACACCCGGCAGCGACGCGCGCCAGCACGTGTTCCGCCAACTCGAAAATCGCCTGCGGCGGGAGTTTTCCCCAGGTCGTCTCGTCCAGGTCTGCCAGCCTCAAGCCCTCGGCCGGCGTGCCGGCAACCAGGTGGCGAGGCGCCGGCTCCATGAGCACTTGGCTGAGCGTGGCCGGAGCGATCCGTTCGCCGGGCCGCGGATAGTGGTTGCCCCCCTTCCGGAACGCCATAGTGACGACTCCTCCAGCCTGCCCCGGCCTTCAGATGGCGTCCGTATTGTAGCTAGGACCGACCGATCGGAGAAGTATTCATCGCCGAAAAGCCAGACTCGGGGGGAACGTATCCCCCAACAGTCTTCGCAAGTCGGGCCGGATTGACTATAGCAACCCTCACCCCACCAACCGCCACCCGCCACGCACCACCCGCCACCCGCCACCCCTTCCGCTTTCCGCTATCCCCCTCTTCAACACAGCATCCATTCCCCGGGGAATTCACCAAGTCCCACCGCAGTGGAAAAGGGGACATTCTGCTTTTCTGTCGACAAGAGGGTGAATTGTGGATAGGTTCCGCGTGTGCCAAGGACCGCAAGAGCTTCTGTGGGCGGGATGTGTTACCATGCGATCAACCGCGGCAACGTCCGGGCGGAGGTGTTTCACAAGGAAGACGACTACGCGGCCTTCATCCGGCTCGTGGAAGAGGCGCGTGAGCGGCTGCCGATGCGGGCGCTGGCGTACTGCCTGATGCCGAACCATTTTCACATGGTCCTTTGGCCGCACGGGGATGGCGATTTGAGCCGCTGGATGCAATGGCTGCTGACGGCGCAGGTGCGGTACGAGGGGAATTGGCTGAGGTGGGTGAACCGGCCGCAGACGCCGGCCGAAGAGAATGTCCCCTTTTCCGGGCCTTTTTCCCCTTTTCCGGGCCTTTTCCGGGCCGCCAGTCGCCGTGCGCTGCTCGCCTATTGCCCGCGGGCCGACACCTCGACGTAGGAGTCGAAGACCCGGACTTTCTTCCAGTTGGGCTTCGTCTCGTCGATGAACTCCAGGTGGCGCGGGGCCTTCGCGTACTGGTCGTGAGCCGCCTTGTCCTCGAAAACCAGGTGGAGCGCCACGTCGAAGTCCAGGTCGTTCACCTCGCGCTTCATCTCCCCGGCCAGCGGGCCGGCCGCGAACCAGACCGTCCCGGGGTGGCCGGTGAGATACTTCTTGCAGGCGGCGATCATCTTCTGCTTGGCCGCCTCCGAGTTGTCCTTGAGGCTGAAATAAACGTCGTGGGCCAACATCCTCGGGTCTCCTTTCGCGTCAGTAAACTGGTAATCGCCGGCGCGGATCGCGGTCACCGGGCGCCCGTCGACCAGAGAGAGCGACTGCTCGATCCGCGGGCCCTTCACTGCAAAGCCGTTCTGCGGCAGGAGATAGTTCTTCCCGGCCAGCTCCGCGGCGTAGGGCTCCTGGCCGAAGTTGACGATCGCCTCGGTGCCGTCGGAAAACCGCGTGCGCTGCACGGCGCGGTCCGCAGTGACGAACTCGTGGGCGAGCATCTCGGCGCCGGCGACCGCTTCGTGGAGCTTGCACGTGTTGCGGTACGTGCGCAGGAACACTTCGCGGTGCGTGCGCCACGAGCCCTCGCGGTTGGCCCAGAGGAGCGGGACCGTGCCGTAAAGGACGTTGTAGGCGTCCTTCTTGGCAGTGACCTCCGGGGCGGCCTGGAGCAGGAAGTCGCTCGAATCGCCCCAGTACCACGTCGTGACAATGCAGTCGTGGAAGACCAATTCCCAAAGCGGCACGCGATACGCATGGCCGATGCCCCACTGCTCGTACTGGGACCATTTCCCGAGCTTGCCGCCCCAGGGGCTTGTGAACTCCTCGTCCTTGGACTTGGGACGCCGGAGGTGCCCGGCGGGCCAGGAGTACGAGCCGCCGCTCATCATCCCTTCCAGGTAATCCACGTGCGGCACGCACCACCAGATGCCGTGCTCGCCCCCGGTCACCAACCCCAGCGAGCGGACGTAGCTCAGCAGGGCCACGCCGCACTCGCGCTTCTGGGCACGGCTAAGCGGATGCTCGGGGTCGTAGCACTCGTAGAGCCCCTCGGCCGTGGTCACGTCGATGAAGCGGCCCAGGAACGGGTGGCTCCCCAGGGCCTTGGCGACCACGACTTTCGCCGCCGGGACCCACAGGGCCGGGCAACGCTTCATGTACTGCGTCTTCTTGTCCCACGTGAGCCACGCGGTCATGCGCTGCCCGTCGGCCTTGAGCACCGCGGCGCCGGGCAGGCGGTCGTGGTGGGCGTCGATTTCCTTGCCGGGCCCGAGCGGGACGATGTCGGTGTAGTTGTCGTACTCGCTCGTCAGATAGCCCAGCTCGCCCGTGGCCTTCATGTCGGCCGGCGACGCGCGGCCGTGGATGATCATCTTCTCGATCCCGGCCGCCTTGGCCTCGCGCGCGAATTTCAGGCCGGCGTCGCCCCAGACATCCGGTGCGCCAAAGAGCCGGGCGATATTGGGGCTCTTCTTCAGTTTCTCGGCAAAGGGCACGACGAGTCCCTGCTGCCGGGCATGTTCGCGGTAGCGCTTGGCCAGCGCGACGTAGCCCCCTTTCGACGCGAAGTGGTAGAAGAAGCGGCGCGGATAGGCGAACGCCCTCTTGGAAGGCGACCAGAGGAGGCGCGGCGCGATGACCTCCCGATCGCCGGCCTTCCAGCCCCGCACCTCGATCGCGGCGTCGTCGGTTGTCTCCACGATGATCGCGTAGCCGGCGCCCTTCTGGAGGTCGCAAACCCCGACCCACGGCATGTCGAGGCGCGAGACCTCGAACCAGCGGCGGAGCGGCGGCTTGGCGTCCAGCGGATAGAGGTGGCCGTTGCTGTAATCGGCCACGACCACGGCCCCCGCCGCGGAGTCCATCGCCAGCGGCTCCAGGAAGGCGAAGCTCTCGACCGGCGTCTCCCGCTCGGCCATGTCGGCCGCGACCCGCAGGTCCGAGCCGCCCTCGGGGAGCGTCAGCGCGACCTCGAGCACGTTCGGCTTCCCCTTGGTCCAGCCGAACTCGGCCTCGAAGGCGATACCCCGCGGCGGCCCGGCAATCTCCCGCACGCGCCGGAACCTCGGCTCGCCCTTCTTGCCCTCCGTGGCGACCTGCTTCCACTCGTGGCCGGTCGGCTTGTCGGTCACGCTCAGCGTGCCCGAGCGGGCATCGACCGCGACGCGGATCTGCGGGTTTTCCAGCAACCAGGCGTCGCCGTCGCGGGATACTTGCGTATCGGCCGCAGCCGCACTCGCCCAGACGACAGCCAAACTGACGACCAGAACCGGCCGTTGCAAGGCTCTTCGAGGCGCCAACATGATACGATCCCTCCTTCGCGTGGATGCGTCGAATCGGGATCTTATCAGTCGGAGCGACTGGGGGCAACAACGCGGCAGGAGCCGCGAATCCAAGCGCTGCTTTCCTAACCGCTGACCCCTGTCCCCTGACCCCCGGCCCCTGAACCCTGAACCCTGAACCCTTCACCTCACGGGGCGTCGCTCCACGTGCCGTAGGTGGCCAAGAGGTAATCCAGCGGCGCGATCACCCGCTTGGTGTTCGTG
>CAYGZI010000368.1:0-6304 GCA_964354245.1 uncultured Planctomycetaceae bacterium | reverse complement strand
TCAAGAGATGCTGCTAGGGATGACATACGACGCTCCCACGCGAAGGCCGGGGTAGAAAACGACCGCGGCGTGCAGGTCCGTTTACCTCCGACGAGACAAGCCATTTCAAGAAGTGTTAAGGCTCGGCATGGCGGCCGCGCGAGGCCCGCCGATCAGGGGGACAGAACTGTCCAAACCTCGCATCCTGCCTACCCGCCACCTAAACCCTAGGATCCTGAGGGGGTTGAGTCAAAACGGGCGGCAATGTGGGGCAGCCGTCCTCGGCTGCCTTGATGGGCCGACCAATACCGGGCGGGGGGTGGGGAGGGCGCACTGGGAGACGACTTGTGCCTTTTCCCCCACCTATGAGGAATTTTCCGGATTTTCGGAAGAGCCGATGTCAGGAACCGCCCTTCGGCGGCCTATAAGGTGATAGAGGGGGCGTGCATGGGAGAATCGCTCCCGATGTGCGTACTTTAGGGGACGTTGGTTGTGACGATTGTGTTTTCGTACGGAATGGAAAGGTTGAACGGTCATGAGACACATGCTCAAGGTTTTGGTGGCTTTTGGGTTGGTTATGTTCTTCGGGGGCGTGGTGCATTCCGCACCGATCGTTGTTGACGGTGGCTGGACAGACTGGAACCTGTCTGTTTCGAGTTCTCACTGGGTTTACACGGGCTGGACTGACAAGCACGCGTGGGTCAACCCTGGGAATGGCTACGCGTCGTACTACAAGAGCACGGCTAGCGGGACTCCCCCTACCTGGGGCCCAGGCGTGGATGCTTCCGGCACGTACACAGGGCCTTACTCGGTGTTTGGGTCGCCTCCCGCGAAGTACCCCAACGTTGCCATCACTGGTTTGCAGGCGAAATACCATGCCGTATCTCCGGGGTCGAGCACCGCATTGCAGCCCACTTATTGGGGAATAACCGAGACGGCAATCTCGGGGCAATTGCAGTTCGTCGTTGAAGATACGGACGACAGCAGTAACGTCTACTACGTCGGCCCGGTGGCCGGCGGCCAGAACTTCGACGCCGAGTTCTTGGCGGCCCACGTTGCAGCCGGCAACCTTTACCTCGCGATCGGAAGTGGCCAGAGAACGAACAACGGTGTTCAGTACTTCGAGCCGGGCGATATCCAGATCGTGACCAAGAATAAGGTCTCCGGCCTGTATAACATCTATGGTGTTGAGGTAGGCAATGGCGGGTCCGACCTCGACAACAAGGGCGCAACGTTTACCATGGACGGCAATGGGTATGCCACTGGCTCGACACTGTATACCGGCACTCGGGCAGCGGGCAATCTCTTCCAGACCGCAACTGGCGTGGCGGACCTATCTAGTGCGGTGGCAAACGCCAAGTGGATTGCGGGCTATGGGTCGGGCTCGGGTTTCGATGCGCCCTACCAACGAGTGCAACTGGATCTGGCCAGCCTCGCTTTGACTACGCCCAAAGGGTCGGTTGCTCTGAACTTCCAGGACGCGAATTCCAGTCTTGGGCAGCACGCGTTCATTGAGGCGGGTATTGACCTAAGGCTGTTCTCGACGGACGAGCAGATCATGTACGTGGGATGGGCCCCCGGTTGCGCGAACGACCGGTCGTACATGGAGGTTGTCCTTGAGGGGGCCTCCGGCATTCCCGAGCCCGCCAGCCTGTTGATTTGGTCCCTGTTTGGCGGGGCCGCGGGCATTGCGGCGATCAGGCGGCGGCGAAGGGCCTAGTAGGTCCCCTCGCGGTCCGCCCTTGAACTCACAAAGCCGTCAGGTCGCTCCTGGCGGCTTTTCCTTTGCGCCGGGAGGGGAATTTCGACCACAAAGGCACGAAGGACACAAAGGGGGGAGCTCCTTCGGCCGACCCTGCGGATGGCGGCAATGCTGGTTCGAGGCCGACTCTTGAAGACCAAGATCGGGTCGCTCCGCTGAACCTTCCTTCGTGTCTTCGTGCCTTTGTGGTGAGAACCCCCTCGTCCGGCCTAATCATTGACCCCTCATAGCTGCAACGATTCTCACGGATCTACCACCTTTGAGGAAATCTCCGGAATTCGTAAAGATCCCGTGTCAGGAACCGCCTATCGGCGGCCTATAAGGTTATGGAACGAGGGAGCGCAGGGAAACAAACACGGGTTCTAGTAAGAAAGTGGGGTGTCTCATGAAGCGACGTTACCTGGTGGTCCTGGTCCTGGCGGTTATCGGCCTGCTGTCCGCCCAGTCGGCGTCCGCAGTGGTGTGGAACAACCGCATCCCGCACCCGATCACGCCGGGCAAGAACGCGAGCGAGCAGTGGCTCTACGACGCGCTGAATCCGTTTGTAACCCCTGATGCTGTGGACCAGAATTGGATCAAGGCCCACCAGACGCAGCAGGCGACGTTTCTGATCGGTCCAGGCGGTGACGACGCGCAGGCGGCTGCATCAATCCTTCTGGAGATTGCCGGCAATGCTGGGTCCAACGTATTTGGCATCTATGACCCACAGACTCTTACTCGCCTTCCCGTTTTCCTAGGGTCCGTCGGGCCGGTCAAGACCTATAGCATCCTCTTTACGCCTTCCTTAGGGCAGTATGCTGTTACTGTGAAGGATGACCTCGGGAATACCGTCAGTACTGGGACATTCAACACTACGGAGCTAGGTTTTTACCTCCACGGCGCTGACGGCGACTTTTACACGCAGGACTCGTTGAACGGGTACAGGCCTCAGTCGCTAATCTTGCACGGCAATGCCTCAAACCTGACCTTCATAGACCTTGACAAGGATGGCATTCAGGACGCGCTGGAACCGACGTATGAGTTCCGTGACGTGGTTGTCGCTTTTGAGGATCTGCGATTGGATGGAGCCGGCACGCGTTGCGATGAAGACTATCAGGACATGGTTGTTTTTGTGGACTTCGTGAAGGCGGGCTCCGGCTCGATTCCCGAGCCGGCCAGTTTGCTGATCTGGTCCGTGGCGGGCGGTTTGGCGGCAGCCGGAGCAGCCATCCGGCGGCGGCGCCCCACGCGCTGGTCCGACGAGAACCGCCAGGCGATCGTGGGACTCATCGAGAAGGGCCGGAAGGGCTAGTCGGCCCGTGTTTGGCCGCGCGTGCGTCCCGCGGACCACGCCATCGGTAACAGGATCGAACTAAGAGAAGAGCCGCCGGGTTAGCCCGGCGGCTCTTTGCGTTCCGACCCCCGCCAGCTTGTCTGGCGGGTGAAAGAGATTGATGGCTAGCCCAGCGCGGATTAGCCTCCAATCTGGTTCACCTGCCGGACGAGCCGGCAGGGGTTTGATGGCCTATGAACGCCCGGGCTGGGGAGGCCCGGCGAGAAGTGTTTGACGTCGGCCGCGTCGGCGACTATCCTATCCCCAGTCCGAGTCGCCGTTTCGGCCGGCTCGGTTCGCGTACTTTTCACTCTTGGGGGGTGATTGCGCGATGGCGTGGATCCACGTTTGGCCACGCGCAAGGAGGCGTCAGGTAGGGACTGCGAGTCTCGGGCGGCGCGACCGTGGCCGGGTGCGCCAACTCTGCGCCCGGCGACCCTGGATCGAGCCGCTGGAGCTGCGCGAGCTCTTATCCGTTTCGGCGGTTCTGCGTGAGACGCCGGCCGGGCAGGGCGTCTTTGCCGGCGACCAGCAGGCCCAGACCGCCGAGTTCCGATTCTCGTTCCCCGACGCCCCGCAGATGACCAAGGCCGGGGATACCTACTCTGTCTCAATGGGGGGCGAGGAGACGTGGATCGCGCCCGGCGAGCCGCTCCTGCCCGTGTACCCCGCAACGATCGCCTTGCCGCCCGGGATGCGGATCAGCTCGGTCGAGGCGACCTATCCGGGCCAGGGCGTGATTCTGGCCACGGGCGTTCCGCTTGCTGTCACGCCCGCCGAGGGCACCGTGGCGGGGACTACGGAGCCGGCAGGCCCCGCCGTCTGGAGCCCGGCGGCGCCGCTGCCTGCGGTCTATTCGAGCTTCACCCAGTTGGGCTATAGCCTGGGTTCCCTGGTGGTCTTCCCCGTTCAATACGACGTGGCGACGGAGACGGCCACGTTTCACCCGGAGATCGCGGTCAAGGTCATTGCCACACGGACGGACTCGGCTGATCCGCTCGGGCCGCGCGGCCTGGCGGCGGACCGCCAGCGCGTGGCCAGCCTCGTCGAGAACCCTGAGGCACTTGACGCCTACGCCGCGGGCTTGGGCGGGTCGGCTGCGGCCGGGTCGCCGACGCTGCTTGGGGACTCGGGGCCTCAGCCCGCTGGCGATCCCCCTGCCGGCTATGAGTACGTGATTGTCACCAGCAGTGCGCTTGAGAGCAGCTTCCAGCCGCTGGTGGCGCAGAAGGAGTCGCGCGGATTGTCGGCGGCGATTGTTACCACCGAGTACATCTACGCCAACTATGCGGGCATCGAGGCCCCGGCCCTCCGCGACAACGCCGACAAGACCCGGGACTTCATCCGCGATTCCTACCTGAACCACGGCACCCGGTGGGTGCTCTTGGGCGGCGACGTGGAGGTGGTTCCCACACGCGGGGTATACGCGAGCAACGCCTCGGGTACGGAACTCCATCTCGCCACGGACATGTATTACGCCTGTCTGGATGGCCCCTATAACGGGGATGGCGACAATCTCTGGGGCGAATGGAATGACGGGACCGGCGGGGGAGACGTGGACCTGGCCCCGGAGGTCTACATCGGCCGGGCCCCCGCGAGCAACGCCACCGAGGCGGGCAACTTCGTCGCGAAGACGATCTTGTACGAGACCACGGCCCACCCCAACCCGCAGAAGGCGGTCTTTCTCGGCGAGAAGATGGACTCGTCCACTTGGGGGAGCGGCACGTCCATCGACATCCGCGACACCATTCTGCCGACGACGTGGCTGAGCCAACTGACCGAACGATACGACGAGAACCGCGTCTGGACGGGGGCGGATTTCATTGGCGATCTGAACGCCAGCCCCCATATCGTCCACCACCTGGGACACACCAGCGCGACCTACAACGCGAGGATCTACAACTCCGACGTCGCCGCGCTCGCCAATGCGTTTCCCTATTTCATGTACTCGCAGGGGTGCGATTCGGGGTCTTTTGACACCACCGACGTGGCGATTGCCGAGCAGCACGTGGTGGCCGAGCATGGGGCGTTTGGCGTGGTGATGAACTCCCGCGACGGTTGGTACGCCTCCGGGAGTGCCCCGACCTACAGCCACGAATACGCCAAGCAGTTCTGGGACGCGGTGTTCAACGAGGGGAAGCCGCACCTGGGCGAGGCCAACCAGGACTCGAAGGACGACAATCTGTGGCGCGTCGGCTCCGTGGGCACCTACCGCTGGATCCACTTTGAGACGAACCTCTTCGGCGACCCGGAGACATCGTTCCAGATCGGCAACGTGCCCCCGCGGGCCAACGACGATAGCTATGTGACGCCCGTCAACACGCCGCTGGTGGTCGCGGCGCCGGGAGTGCTGGCGAACGATACCGACGCGAATCAAGACCCCTTGACCGCCGTCCTGGTGACTGAGCCGGCCCACGGGACGGTGGCGCTGGCGCCCGATGGGTCGTTCACCTACACCCCGGCGGCGGGCTACTACGGCACCGACAGCTTCACCTACAAGGCCAGCGACGGCACGTACGTGTCGAACACGGCCACCGTCTCGATCAAGGTCAACACCATCCCAGTGGCGGCCAACGATAGCTACCTCACGCCGCCGGATACGGTGCTCACCGTCGACTGGCCCGGGGTGGTGGGGAACGACGTGGACCAAGACGGGGACTGGCTCGACGCAGCGGTGGTGACCGGGCCGAGTCACGGCGTCCTCGATTTCTGGGGCGGGCCATTTCAGTACACGCCCGACCCCGGGTTCGTAGGATTCGACACGTTCACCTACCGGGCGACCGACGGCTCCGCCAACTCGAACGTCGCCACGGTGACGATCACCGTCGCCCCGACGACGTTCACGGGCACCCCCAACGCCGACACCTACGAGTTCATCGCCGCCGGCGCGGTCGGCGGTCTGCCGACCATGCACCAGTTGAAGGTCACGCTCGCCGGCAGCCCGACGGTCACCTACCTCTACGACGCCGCCGGACCGGTCAGCCTGAGCATCGATGCCAAGGAAGGCAGCGACAGGCTCACCATCACCGGCGGTCCCGGCAAGGACACGACGGTACTGAACCGGTACTTCGTGCAACACACCGGGCCGGGCGCCACGACCGACCCGGGGTACTATTACGTGTACGGGAACAACCTGGAGACGATCGTCGACAACGCCGGCGCCGGCACCGCTCAGCGGTCCACGTTCCACGACAGCCCGGACAACGGCGACGTCTTCACCGCCTCGGCCTATTTGAAGACCGGCTCGATGC
>CAYGZI010000367.1:0-6317 GCA_964354245.1 uncultured Planctomycetaceae bacterium | reverse complement strand
GCCACTTGGGCGGGCTCCTCGTCCTCGCCGATGTTCACGGGAAAGGCGATCATGTATCGCGTGCCCGGCGGCAGTCTCGCCAGCCGCTCGGCGGTGCTTTGCGGCGAGTCGCGGCGGACCTCCTGCCCGCAGCGGCTGCAAAACACCCCGCCGATCCGGGCGTACAAGAGCCGCAGATAGTCGTGGGTCTCGGTGGCCGTGCCCACGGTCGAGCGGCTCGAGCGGCTGGCGCTCTTGCCCGTCACCGCGATGGCCGGCGGGATGCCGTCGATACGGTCTGCGTCCGGCTTTTCCAGTCGCTGGAGAAACTGCCGGGTGTAGGCGGAGAAGCTCTCGATGTAGCGGCGCTGCCCCTCGGCGTAGAGGGTATCCAGGGCGAGGCTGCTCTTGCCGCTGCCGCTCAGGCCGCACAGCACGATCAGCTTCCGATGGGGGAGTTCCAGGTCGATCGACTTGAGGTTGTGGACCCGGACTCCCCGCAGGGAAATCTGCTCGATCGCTCCCATTGTTCTCCCCGGCCGGCTCCGGACAGAGTAAGGCAAACTATCATCATAGCACGCGGGAGCCGCGGGGGGAAAGGGGCGGAAGAGAAGACAGAAGTCAGGAGACAGGGGTCAGAAGAGGGTAGACAGTAGACGATGGAAAGTAGACCGCTGACCGCTGGAAGCTGATTCCTGACCGCCAAGAGGCTGATAGCAGGCCCCCGTCTTGTCGGCAGCGTCACTCCGAAGTCTACTGTCCACTGACGACTTCTGTCTCCTGACTTCTGTCTCCTGTCTACTCCCCCATGTCTTGGCGCGGCCAACGAGCGACCGTCATGGGCCTGGGCCATTTCGGCGGCGGGGTGGCCGCCGCCCGATGGCTCGCCGGGCAAGGTGCGCGTGTAACCGTCACCGACCTGGCCGACGAGCACGTCCTGGCGGACTCACTCGCGCAGTTGGCGGACCTGCCGATCGCGGCCTATCATCTCGGCGGGCATCGGGAAGACGATTTCCGCAGCGCCGACGCGGTGGTCGTCAATCCGGCCGTCCGGCCGGGGAATCCCTACGTGGAGATCGCCCGCAACGCCGGGGCACAGATTACCACCGAAATCGAGATGTTCATCCGCGCGTGTCCTGCGCGGATCGTGGGCGTGACCGGCTCGAACGGCAAATCCACCACCGCGGCCATGACCGCCGCGATCCTGGGAAAAGGGGTCAGAACTCTTTTTCCGGAACGGCCAGGCCAACCTACCGTTGGCGCCCGGTGCTTCGCACAAAAGAGTTCTGACCCCTTTTCCCGCGTCTGGCTGGGCGGCAACCTGGGCGGGAGCCTCCTGGAGCGGCTTGGCGAGATCGGCCCTGACGACTGGGCCGTGCTGGAGCTGAGCAGCTTTCAGCTCTGGTACATGGACCCCCGATCCCCGATGCCGCACGTGGCCGTCGTGACCAACTTTACGCCCAACCACCTCGACTGGCACGGCCGCGTCGAGGACTACGCCGCCGCCAAACAGCGGATCCTTACCGGACAAACGCCCGAGGACTTCGCCGTGCTCAATACGATCGATCCCGAAGTCGCGTCGTGGGGTGCCTTGGTGCGCGGCCAGCAGGTGCCGCTCTGGCCCGACGCGAAGATCCCGGCGCTCCGCGTGCCCGGCGAGCATAACCGGATCAATGCCGCTTGTGCCGCGGCAACGGCTATGGCAGCGGGTTGTGACGAGGAGGCGATCCGCCGGGGCCTGGAGGGATTCGCGGCCTTGCCTCAGCGGCTGGAGCTGGTCGCCGTCGCGGGCGGCCGGCGATTCTATAACGACTCTTCCGCCACCACGCCCGAGTCCACGGCCGCCGCCCTGCGCTCGCTCCAGGGGCGCGTGTGGCTCTTGGCCGGAGGACGCAACAAGGGGCTCGACTTCCGCGGCCTCTTCGACGCCATTGCTCATCGCGCCTGCGGCGCTGCTTTTTTCGGCTCGGTCCGCGACCTCCTCCGATCGGGCGTGACCGGCCGCTCTGGGGGCTTCTGCGCCGCCTTCCAGGGCATGGCCGGCGCCCTGGCCTGGTGCTGGGAGCACTCCCGCCCCGGCGACGCGATCCTGCTTTCACCGGGCTGCTCCAGCCAGGACCAATTCCAGAACTTCCGCCAGCGCGGCGAGCACTTTGCATCGCTGGTGCGGCGACTCGCGGAGGTTGACAAAACCAGCCCGCGCCCGCCAGAATAGGGACTCCTGATTGCTGATTGCTGATTGCTGATTGCTGATTGCTGATTGCTGATTGCCGATTGCCGATTGCCCCTTTCACCTCCTTGTCCCCGGCTAATGCCCCTCAAGTTCCTCTACTTCGATCTCGGCCAGGTCCTGCTGAAGTTCGACGTCGGCGTGATGTGCCGGCAAGTGGCGGCCGTCGCGCAGATCGACCCGGCCGACGTCTTCCGAGTGATCCTCTGCACGCCGCTCCAGCGCGATTACGAGCTGGGGCGCATCAGCTCGCGCCAGTTCTACGACGAGTTCTGCCGTCACACCCGCACGCGGCCCGACTTCGACGCCTTGCTCCACGCGGCCTGCGACTTCTTCGAGCTCAACACCAGCATCGTCCCCGTTCTGACGCACCTGGGCCACGCGGGCTACCGCCTGGGCATCCTGTCGAACACTTGCGAAGGCCACTGGGAGCACTGCGCGCGGCGTTATGCACTCCTGCGAGAGCTCTTCGACGTCTACATCCTCAGCTACCGCATCGGCACGGCCAAGCCGGCCCCCGCCATTTTCGAGGCCGCCGCCAAGGAGGCCCACGTGGCTCCCCGGGAGATCTTCTTCACCGACGACGTTTCGGGCCACGTCGAAGCGGCCCGGGCCTCGGGCTTCGACGCGGTGCAGTTCGCCTCCACGCCGGAGCTGGTCGAGGGCCTTCGGGCGAGGTCGATCCGCTTCAATTACTGAGGCTGTTGGAGAATCGCCCAAGAGACGTTACCATAGGGGCCGTTTCTGGATCATTGTCTCGTTGTGGCAATCGGCCGATGCGTCCGACTCCGGCTGGAACAAACCGCTCGCCCCGGATCTGGGACGATCTTGCCGAGCTCGCCTTGGAGGGTTGTCCGCTCTCGTCCGAAGAGGGGCTCGCGGTCTTGAGGGCGGACGATGACGACCTCCTCGACCTGTTGGCGGCGGCGTATCGCGTGCGGCGCCGCTGGTTTGGCAATCGGGTCCACTTGAACTTCCTGGTCAACGCCAAGAGCGGTTCTTGCGGCGAGGACTGCGCCTACTGCGCCCAGTCGCGGGTATCGCAGGCCGAGATCGCCCGCCACGCGCTCCTCAGCCCGCAACGGGTTCTCGACGGGGCCCGCGAGGCCGCCGAGCGTCGCGCAGGCACCTACTGCATCGTCACCTCCGGCCTTCGGCCGGGGCCGCGCGAGATGGAACTTCTCACGACGGTCGTGCCGCAGATCAAGAGCAGCCTGCCGTTGCGGGTCTGCGTCTCACCGGGGCTGCTGGGGGCCGAGGAAGCCGCCCGGCTGAAGGCCTGCGGCGTGGATCGCGTCAACCACAATCTCAATACCAGCCAACGGTTCTACCCCAGGATTTGCACCACCCACGCCTTCCACGAGCGCCTGGACACGCTCCGGGCCGTGCGCCAAGCCGGCCTGGAACTCTGCTCCGGCGGGATCGTCGGCATGGGAGAAGCGGACGTTGACGTGGTCGATCTGGCCTTGCGCCTGGCCGAGTTCCAGGTCGAGGCCATCCCGGTGAACTTCTTCATCCCGATCCCGGGGACGCCCTTGGCGTCGCTGCCCGGCCCCACCCCCCGCTACTGCCTGAAGGTCCTAGCCCTGTTCCGGCTGGCCAATCCCAAGTCCGAATTGCGGATCGCCGCGGGCCGCGAACTGCACCTGGGCAGCCTTCAGGCGTTGGGGCTTTACGCGGCCAGCTCGATGTTCGTCGGCGATTACCTGACCACCCGGGGGCAGCCTCCCGAAGAAGACTACCGGATGATCGAAGCCCTGGGCTTCGAGGCCGTCTGGGAGGGCGCAGCGGTGGCTGCCTGTTGACAGAAGGCCATGCGCGGTGCCAGGATAGTTTCCGGTTCCGTACCCTTCAGGGGCGACGCTCCGATCCATGGCCCAAGACACCCCGCCGAGCCTCACCGAGCTGATCCACCGTGCCCGCCAGGGGGACGCCCAGTGCCGCGACCGGCTTTTCGAGGCCTGCCGCAGTTACCTGGCAGTGGTTGCCCGGGCCCAAGTGGAAAGTTGGTTGCAGGCCCGGGTGGATGCCTCGGACCTGGTGCAGCAGACGATGCTGGAGGCCCACCGCGACTTCGGGTGCTTCCAGGGGCACGGGCAGGGGGAATGGCTCGCCTGGCTGCGGAAGATTTTGACGCACAACGCCGCCGATTTCGTGCGCCGCTACCGGGGGGCCGCCAAGCGCCAGGTCTTCCGTGAGGTCCCCTTGCGCGGGCCGCGTGAGAGCGATCCACGGGCCGGGGCGCCGGAGCCGATTGCCGGAGGCGCCACGCCCAGCCAGGAGTTCCTCCAACGCGACGACGAGCTGCTCGTGGCCGCCGCGCTGGCCGAGTTGACGCCCGATTACCAGGAAGTGATCCTGCTGAGAAACATGGAGCGGCTCCCCTTCGACGAGGTCGCCCGGCGCATGGGCCGCTCGCGCCCGGCAGTGCAGATGCTTTGGATGCGGGCCATCCGCAAGCTTCGAGACGTCGTGGGCAAGGACGCGGAGCCGCCGGCGTAAACCGCCATGTCTGAAATCCAGGAAACCGACGAGACGCTGGAGCTGCTGGACAAGTACCTTGCCCAGCTCCAGGCCGGCGCGCGGCCGGATCGGGAGGCCATCCTGCGGCGGCACCCCGAGCTGGCTCCCACGCTCGACTGCATCGATGCGTTGGAGAGCATTGCCCCGCCCGCCGTGCCTCACTCTGCCGCCGCCATGGCCGCGCAGCCCGAATCCGTGCCCGGCGAGGAGATGCCTCGCGATTTCGGCGATTACGAGATCTTGGCCGAGATTGGCCGCGGCGGCATGGGAGTCGTCTACCGGGCGAGGCAAAAGGACCTCGACCGCACGGTGGCAATCAAGATGATCCTTGCCAGCAATCTCGCCTCGGCCGAGCACGTGCGCCGCTTCCGCGACGAGGCCCGGGCGGCCGCTGGAGTGCGCCATCCCCACGTGGTCCACATCCACGAGGTCGGCCAGCATCACGGCCAACACTACTTCACCATGGAATACGTGGAGGGCGAGAGCCTGGCCGAGCGGATCGGGCGCGGGCGGCTCGACCCCCAAACCGCCGCCCGGCTGGTGGCCAAGGTGGCTCATGCCGTCGACCATCTCCACCAGCACGGGATCGTCCACCGGGACCTCAAGCCCTCCAACGTCCTGCTGGACGCCGATGCCGAGCCCTACGTGACCGACTTCGGCCTGGCCAAGTTCTTTGCCGGCGGCTCCAGTGCCACGGCCACGGGGGTCATCGCGGGCACGCCCTGCTACATGGCCCCCGAGCAGGCAGCCGGCCGCAATGCAGAGGTCGGCCCGGCCAGCGACGTCTACAGCCTGGGCGCGATTCTCTACGAGGTTCTGACTGGGCGTCCCCCCTTCTTCCGGGAGTCTCCGCTGGACACGCTCTTGGAGGTCCTGGGGAGCGAGCCGCCGCCTCCGCGGCAGTTGAACCGGTCCATCCCGCGGGAGCTGGAGCGGATCTGTCTGAAGTGCCTCTCGCGCTCGCCGGGCGACCGCTATCGTTCGGCTGCGGCGCTGGCCGAGGACCTGGATCATTTCCTGAAAGGAGAAGCTATCGAGGCCCGCCCCCCCGGGCTGCTCCAGCACCTCTGGAGCTGGATCCGCCGGCAGCCGGCCTTGGCCTCCCGCGTGGGGGCCCTGGGGGCTTTCTACGTCGTGCAACTGGTGAATTACTCCTCGAATTTTGCCTTGGGCAGCGAGAACCCGGGTTTCACGCCTGCTGTGTCCCTCATCGTGCCCCTGTGGCTGACCAGCGCCGTCGTGTTTCAGCAATTGCTCAAGAGCACCAAGTGGTCCATCCCCGCCCGGTTCGGTTGGGGAACGCTCGACTCGCTGCTCCTCTTGAGTATTCTCACGGTGGGCGATGGCGCCGTCAGCCCGTTGGTGGTGGGCTATCCGCTGCTGATCGTCGCGTCGGGATTATGGTTCCGCGTGCGGTTTGTCTGGTTCATGACGGTCCTTTCCACGGTCTCGTACGGCTTCCTCATCGTTGACTACTATCACTTGCGGCCAGAGCTCTCGCAGAAGTTTGGTGTAGACCCGGTGCGCCACGTGGACTTCATTCTGGCGCTAGTCGCGATCGCCCTGGTAGTGGCGTATCTGGTCT
>CAYGZI010000366.1:0-6339 GCA_964354245.1 uncultured Planctomycetaceae bacterium | reverse complement strand
TTGCGGATCAACGTGGGCAAGGACGATCCGGCCGGTTTGATCGCCAGCGAGATCCTTCGCAGCGACATCGTGAGCACGCAGAAGGCGATCAGCAACACCGAGCGCGCCAACCAGATGATCGCCACGGCCGATAGTGCCTTGGGCCAGGTCAGCTCGCTGTTAAACGACATCCGGGCTCTGGTCGAAGAGGCGGCCAACAAGGGGGCCCTGAGCGACGAGCAGATCGCAGCCAACCAGTTGCAGATCGACTCTTCGCTGTCGGCCATCAACCGGGTTGCCCAGACCACGAAGTTCCAGGGCCGCGGCCTGATCGACGGCAGCCTGGACTTTGTGACCACGGCTTCCACGATCGCGACGATCGAGAGCCTCACGGTGAACCAGGCGAACCTGGGCACCGCGGGCCAAGTGGACGTGAACGTGGACATGACCACAGCCGCCATCCAGGCCACGGTCACCAGCGCCTCCGGCGATGCGAGGGCGACGGCCGACCTGAAGTTCGCTCCTCGCAGCCGTGTGACTTTCAACGCCGGGGCGACTTTTATCGACATCATGGGACCGTCCATGGGACCGCAATACGAAGGCGTGACCATGGTCTGGGACGGCACGAGCGTAGCAGCCAAGGGGAACGTGGCGGCCAACTACGATCCCGACAGCAAGGTCCTCACCGTGACCTTCAACGACGGCACGGACGACCTCGACGACATAGTCACCGGGATCGAGACCGATACGGATTTTGAGGCCGTGGTGAAAGCGGGCGACGGAGCAGTGGTGGCTGCCACCGTGACCGCTGCCCCGGAGTTTGACTCTCCGTATCTGACGTTTACCGCCGCAGAGCCGGGCCAGGACATGAACGGCGTCTCGATCGCCGTCCAGTTCGCTGCCGTGGCGGCCCCCGTCGCCGCGTACTCCGCGGTGTCCAAGCGGCTCGTAATCACGATCGACACTGCCGCAAACACGGATCTCGACGCGCTGAAGGTGTCGCTGGACGCCCAGCTCACCGGCATCTTCAACGTGACCGCCAGCGCCGCCGCGGGCGACGCCAACGTGTACGGAGCCGACGCCAACGTCAGGCTCGTCGAGGCGAAGGCGGTCGCCGACACGTTGAGCACCGGGTACCTCCACTCGGGGTTTTCCGCGTCGACAAACGCCACGGCGACGATCAGCTTCGCTCCCAGCGCTGCGATGGTGCTTCTCACGAGCGGACCTAATGCGACCATCGACGTCAAGTCCGTTGCCCTGGGGACCGCGGCCAACGACGTCACGGTGAGTGTGGTGGACGACGCGCTGGTGACGCAGGGCAACGAGTACGCGGTCTATGATAGCCAGGCGAAGACGCTCGTCGTTCACTACGATGAGACGAACTCTACTGTACAGGATATCGTCAACGCCATCGGCGCTTTGGACGAATGGACCGCTACCCTCCAGTCCGGTACCGGAACCGATACCGTGGACGATGACGCAACGCAGACCGCCGTCACGACGGGCGCCGATTCGTTGGAGATCGCCGCCCTTGTGGAGGGTGCCGACTATAACCACGTCCAGATCAGCCTGGAGACCGTTGAGGATCTCGGGGCCACGCCGCAGGTCTCCTATGACGAGACCGACAAGACGCTGACGATTCGCGTCGACAGTGCGTTGGCCACCAACCTCAGCGCCATCAACACGGCGATCAACGGGCTGACCGATTTCAGCTCCGCCGTTATCTCGCACGGCACCGGCCGCGTCCGCGGCGCCCTGGTGGACTCCACAGCGTTTGCCAACACGAGCGCCACCGGCGGCAATACCCTGCTGGCCGACCTGGTGCTCGAGATCGGCGGCAAGAACGGCGCCGAAGTGTTCAACTTCAGCCAGGGCACTTCGGTCAACCAGATGGCCACGGCGATCGGCCTGGTTTCCGACTCGACCGGCGTGTCGGCGACGCAAAGCGCCGGCCTGCTTACCATGACGTCGACCGAGTACGGCTCGAAGCAATTCGCCGCAGCCACGGTCACCAGCGAAGGCACTGCGGGCGCCTTCAAGAACGCGCTGAGCGACTACCGGGCGACCGGGACCGACGCCGTGGCGACGATCAACGGCATTGCCGCCGTGGCCGACGGCAACACGCTTGCGATCATCACCTCGACCCTGGACCTGCGCCTCCAGGTGACTGCCGGCTCGACGGCCGACTTCAACTTCGCGATCACCGGCGGTGGGGCCCTCTTCCAGTTGGGGCCCGAGGTCGTCGCCAACCAGCAGGCCCGCATGGGCATCCAGAGCGTCAACACCGCCAGGCTGGGCGGAGCCGATGGGAAGCTCTACCAGTTGGCCTCCGGTCAGGCAGCGTCGCTGGCCAACGACGTTGGGCTGGCGGCGAAGATCGTCGACGAGGCGACCACGGCGGTGACCACGCTCCGCGGCCGGTTAGGCGCCTTCCAGAAGACGACGCTGGACACCAACATCAAGGCCCTCAGCGACACGGTGGTCGCCCTCACCGAAGCGGAAAGCTCGATCCGCGACGCCGACTTCGCCACGGAGACGGCCAACTTGACCCGGGCCCAGATCCTCTCGCAGTCCGGCATGGCGGTGCTGTCCATCGCCAACAGCCAGCCGCAGAACGTGCTGGCCCTGCTGCGGAACCTGTAGTCCGATCCGATTGACGGATAATGCACCGGTCCACCCTGAGCGTCGGGGTGGACCGGTTTTGTTTTGCAGAACCCTGACCCCCAAACCCTCCCGACGGCAGAATTGCTAACCTTTGCCCAGCTTGACAACCGATCCTCAGTAAAGGGGAACCGCAAGGGGATTGCTCGCATTGCGCGCGGGGACGGCCATGGGACGCATCCAAACCGACGTCGGTCTGATCACCGGGGTACAGATCGGAACCCTCGTCCAGGCCCTGATGAAACTGGCCGCCAAGCCCCGCGACACGCTCCAGACGCGGACCGACGCGCTCAAGAAGGAGCAGTTGGCTATCACCGAGCTGTCGGCCCTGCTCATGGCGACCCGCTACATGAGCGACAACCTGGGCAAGACCGCCGTCTTCCAGAAGCTCAAGGTCACCAGCAGCAACGACGCCGTCCTGGCCGCGACGCTGAGCGGCACCCCCGTCGCCGGGAGCTACCAGTTCACTCCCATCCGCACCGCCGAGTCGGCCCAGTTCCTCAGCGCGGGCGTTCTCAGCGATAGCGATCCGCTCGGCGGAGGCACGCTGGCCTATCGTTTCGGCGACGACGTGCTGCGCAGCGCCGGCCTGGACCAGCTCGGCAGTGGGACGGGCTTTGCCTCCGGCCGTATCCGCATCACCGACCGCAGCGGGGCCAGCGCCGAGATCGACCTCTCCACGGCGCGATCGGTCGACGACGTCCTGGACGCTATCAACGCCAGCGCGACCATCAACGTCACGGCCTCGGCCGCAGGCGACCGAATCCGCCTCCAGGACAACACCGGCCAGAGCGTGACCAATCTCAAGGTCCAAGAGGTGGGACGCGGCACGACGGCCGCGTCTTTGGGGCTCTCGGGCATCGACGTGGCAGGAATTGTCGCCGAGGGACAGGACATCCTCCGCCTGACCGGGAACACCCTGCTGTCGGAACTGAACGACGGCAGCGGCGTGCCAACCAGCCCAGTGCTGCCCGACATCTCCTACGAGCTCCGCGACGGCACCACCGGCACGATCGACCTCTCGCCGCTCCCCTCGGGAGGCGGCGCCGCCGTGCCGGAGACGACGCTCGGCCAGGTCCTCCAGCGGATCAACGACGCCGCGCCGGGGAAGCTCAAGGCCGAGATCTCCTCCGACGGCGAGCGATTGGCCGTCACCGACTTGACCGCCGGCGCCGGGAGCTTCAAGCTCGATTCCCTCTACGAGTCCGAGGCCCTGACGGATCTCGGCCTGGACGGCCCCGCCGCGGGGGGCGCGATCACCGGTCGGCGGCTCCTCGGCGGCCTCCAGACGGTGCTCCTTTCCAGCCTGAACGGCGGGAACGGACTGGGCCAGCTCGGCGCGCTGCAACTGACCGACCGCAGCGGCGCGTCGGCCACGGTCGATCTTGCGACGGCAGAGACCCTCGACGACGTTGTGCAGGCGATTGATTCCGCCGGCATCGGCATCGCCGCCCGGGTGAACGACGCCCGCAATGGCATCCTCCTTACCGACACGAGCGGCGGTTCACTGAGCCACCTCATCGTGGCCGACGGCGACTCGACGCAAACCGCCGCGAAGCTGCAAATCGCCGCCGATACCGAAGGCGCCTCGGTCAACAGCGGCGACCTGCACCTCCAGGTGATCTCGCACCAGACCAGGCTCAAGGAGTTGAACGGCGGCGCCGGCGTGGCCCCGGGCACGCTCACGATCTTCAACAGCAAGAACCAGTCGGCCGGCGTCAACCTCGCCCAGAGCGGCGTCCAGACAATCGGCGACGTGATCCGCGCGATCAATCGCCTCAACCTCGACGTGCGCGCGGAGATCAACGCGACCGGCGACGGGATCGCGCTGGTCGACCTCGCCGGCGGGAACGGCCGGTTGCACGTGGAAAGCGGCTCCTCCACCGCGGTCGCCGATCTTCACCTCGACCGAAGCGCCACCAACGCCACGGTCGACGGCCTCCCGGCCCAAGTCCTCGACGGCTCGATCGCCGAAACGATCCAGCTCGGCGCCGGCGAGTCGCTTGCCGACCTGCGGGCCAAGATCGAGGCGGCCAAATCGGGTGTCACCGCGCGGATTCTCAACGACGGCTCGACGCGGCCATATCGTTTGGCGCTTTCGAGCCAGCGTCCGGGCACGGCTGGACAATTGATGGTCGATGCCTCCGGATTGAATCTGTCGATTACGGAGACCAACCGCGGCCGCGACGCGTTGCTCTTGGTCGGCGCTCCGGGCGCCTCCAGATCGCAGGTGCTGTTGGCCTCCGGAACGAACGAGTTCACCAATGCCGTCCCGGGGGTCAAGCTCCAGGTCAAGCAGCCCAGCACCACTCCGGTGACCGTCCAGGTGGCTACGAGCGACACCGACCTGGTGGCCAGCGTCAAGACGATGGTGGACAACTACAACAAGCTCCGCAAGAAGCTCCGGGAAGACACGGCCTACGACGCGGCGGCGGACAAAGCATCGGTCTTGACGGGCGACGCCTCGGCGCTCCGTTTGGACTCGGAACTTTCGTACCTCCTGAGCGGCCGCTTCTTCGGCGCCGGCCGGATCCAGTCGCTGGCCGAGGTCGGCGTCCACGTCAAGGACGACGGCACGCTGGAGCTGAACCAGGACGAGCTTCAGGCCAAGTTCGCCGCGGACCCGCAGGCAGTCCAGGACTTCTTCACCAAGAAGGACGTGGGCTTTTCCGCCAGGTTCGGCAAGCTGACCGAGCAGCTCTCCGGCCGCGACTCCTCGATGCTGGACCAGCGGTCCAAGACCTTGGAGCAGAAGATCAGCGACAACGAGGCCCGCATCGAGGCCATGAACAAGCGGCTGGACGCCCAGCAGGAGAGCCTTTACCTGGAGTTCTACAACATGGAGCTGGCCGTGGGGAAGCTGCAGAGCCAGTTGAGCGTGATCAACTCGATCAAGCCCCTCGATCCCCTGACCATTTCCAGCACTAGCTGAAGCTCCTCGTCCCATGACGCCGATACCCCGCTGCGCACGCGAGAACTACCTGGCGACGGAAGTCCTCACGGCCCCGCCCCAGAAGCTGCACCTGATGCTCATCGAGGCGGCGATCCGCCTGGTGGAGCGCGCAAGGCAGCATTGGCGGGCCAACCAGACCGAGCAGGCCACCGAGGCGATCGTCCGGGCCGAGGACATCCTCGGAGAATTGCTGGCTGGGCTGAACCGCGACATCCAGAGCGATCTGGCCAAGAAAACGGCCGCCATCTACCTGTTCGTCTTTCGCACGCTGATGGAGGCCAACGCCCGCAAGGACGAATCCAAGCTCGACGAGGCCCTCAAGGTGCTGGCAATCCAGCGCGAGACCTGGCGCGAAGTCTGCCAGCGGCTCGGCGCCACTGAGGCGACCGCGAAGCCGGGCATGGACACGGCCTCTTTCCGTCCGGCCCCAACGGTCCCGCTGCCGCCCCTGTCGCCGCTGCCGGTGGATGCTCCGCAGGCCGGCCAATACTCCGGCGGGCTCTCCCTGGACGCGTGAAGCCGTGAGTAAGACCCGGCAGTTGATCCGCGTCGCCCACAGCCCCGACCCCGACGACGCCTTCATGTTCTACGCCCTGGCCCGCAACAAGATCGACCCGGGCAAGTACCGCTTCGAGCACGAGCTGGCCGACATCGAGACGCTCAATCGCCGGGCACTGGCTGGGGAGCTGGAGCTCACCGCCGTCAGCCTCCATGCGTATGCCTATCTGGCGGACCGATACCTGCTG
>CAYGZI010000365.1:0-6380 GCA_964354245.1 uncultured Planctomycetaceae bacterium | reverse complement strand
GGCCCGTACCAAGGGCAGACGGTCCTGGAGGCCCGGGACAACGTGGTGGCCGATCTGGAGAAGCTGGGGTTGATGAGGAAGGTCGAGGACCGGGCGATCGACCTGGCCCACTCCGACCGCTCCAAGACGCCCATCGAGCCGCTCTTGACCGATCAATGGTTCGTCAAGATGGAGCGGCTTTCCCAGACGGCCATGGACGCCGTGACCAGCGGGCGCGTAAAGATCATTCCGGAGCGGTACGCCAAGGGCTATCTCGACTGGCTCAGCGAGAAGCGCGACTGGCCCATCAGCCGGCAGCTCTGGTGGGGACATCAAATCCCAGTATGGAAGATCATGTTCCGTGCCGATACGACCCTCGATAAATCAGGGTCGTCTCATGCAAACGTTGAGCGATCTCGTCAGGCATTCCTGAATGCGCTGCAAGACTTTGCACGTGCCTTCGGGATCGAGGAGGATATCGCAATCGCGCCAGTCGAGGAGTCGAGGCTCGGATACTACATTTGTGCTCGCACAGAATCTGCGATAGACGAATTAACCGGCTTCTATGGCCGTCATCACGGCGCCAAAGCATTTGGACCGTACGGCGTCGATCCGATTACCGTACCGAATCTCCCTTACGGCACTCCGCGCGATCAAGCTGATCGCGCGCTGTGGGAGACTATCGCGATCATGAGCGAGCGGGAAAAGGATGTGCTCGACACTTGGTTCAGCTCCGCCCTCTGGCCGCACTCGACCCTCGGCTGGCCCGAGAAGACGCCCGAGCTGGAGTACTACTATCCCACCAGCGTGCTCATCACCAACCGCGACATTATCACCCTCTGGGTTGCGCGCATGGTGCTCATGGGCCTGCACAACATGGGTGAGATCCCGTTCCACGAGGTCTACATCCACTCGAAGATTCTCGACGCCTACGGCGAAGGGATGTCGAAGTCCAAGGGCAACGGCGTGGACCCGGCGGACCTGATCGAGAAGTTCGGGGCCGACTCGCTCCGCTTCGGCCTGGCCTACCTGGCCACGGAGACGCAAGACATCCGCATGCCGGTGGAGTTCGAGTGCCCTCACTGCGGGGCCCTCATCGAGCAGACCAAGGAGAACCGCGTGCTGGCGCGGGTCAAGTGCGGCCAGTGCGGGAAGGAGTTCAGCACCCAGTGGGCCGAGAAGCCGGCCGACACGGCATTGCCGCGCGCGGCCGTGGTCAGCGAGCGGTTCGCCGTGGCCCGCAACTTCTGCAACAAGCTCTGGAACGCCTCACGCTTCGCCCTGATGAATCTCGAAGGCTTTACGCCGGGCGAGGTGGCCGACGGGGACCTCCTGGTCGAGGACCGCTGGATCCTAAGCCGGCTTTCGACCGTCGCGCGGCAGGCAACCGACGCGCTGGCCGCGTATCAGTATGCCGATGCCGCGAGGTTCCTCTACGAGTTTGCCTGGGACGAGTTTTGCAGCTTCTACGTGGAGATGGTCAAGGGGCGATTGCAGCAGGCTAAGACGCGGGCGACGGCGCAGCGCGTGCTGGCCCACACGCTGGACGCGCTCTTGCGGCTCTTGCACCCGATGATGCCGTTTCTGACCGAGGAGGTCTGGCAGTTGCTCGGGCAAGTGGCGCCCGGGCGGGGATTGAGGCAGGTCGCGCCGGCGGCGGAAAGCGTGATGATCGCGCCCTGGCCGGAAAGCGATCCGGAGCGGCGAGACCCGGAGATCGAGGCCCGCTTCGCCCGCTTCCAGGAAGTCCTTCGCGCGGTCCGCGAAGTCCGCAGCCGGCAGAACGTGCCGCCGCGGAAGCGGATTGAGTTTTCCGTGCGGTGCGACGCCGAGACGGCCGCGCTCCTGAAGCCGATGGAGGCGTACTTCGAATCCATGGCCGGGGCCCGGGCCACTGCTTGGGGCCCCGATGTCCAGGCCCCGGCCCTGAGCGCGAATTCGACGCTGCCCGGGCTGGAGGTCTTCGTAGACCTGGCCGACCTGATCGACCTGGACGCCGAGATTGCCAAGAAGAAGGACGAGCTGGCGAAGCTGGAAGCCCGCATCGCCGGGCAGAAGAAGAAGCTGGCCAACGAGAGCTTCATCCAGTGCGCCCCGGCGGCAGTCGTGCAAAAGGAGCGCGGTCAACTACAGAGCTTATTGGAACAGCACGCACTTGTTGCCACGACAATTGCGGCCTTGGAATCGTCTTGTCGGCAGAAGCGTCGCGAAGACGATGAATGACCGCGGCGCGGCACGCGTCCCAACTCGCGATTCGTTGGGTCGTTACTCAAAGTTGGTCCAGAAGCTGTACGGTCTCGTCGGCCTTCTCATCCAAATTCAGGGCAATCCGTCCTGCCAGTTCGTACAACTCTTTTAACTTGGAAGTCGCCAAACCTGTAGGGCTGTGGTAAGGGGACCCGATGTCGAGGAACGCTTTGCCATCAACGTCGCGGATCACAAGCCGGATTTGCGGAGGACTGGCGTCGGAATCGCAGGATATCTCGAAGGTCCGTTGTCCCTTCACGGCTGCCAAGTAGGTGCTCTCCTCTGCGGTGTCCTGCCACCGCAGCTTTCCCTGTTTGGTCTTTTCGACAAGGGCATCGATGATCTTGTCGTAATCCGGCTTCTTCTGGAGGTCTACGGACATCGCTATACTCCTTCCACCCCGCGGGCGTGTAGCAGCGCGAAAACTCTGTTGAGCGCCTCGTTGGCCACACCATACCCGAGATGAATCTGGGCGCTCTTATGTTCCTGGCTCGCCTTGCCAGTGGCGACTTTCACAATAGCCGCGAGGTGGCCGCGCGCCAGGTCCAGGTTCTCCTGTTCGTCGAACCTCAGTTCAGTATACGCCTCGCTCTTCAAGCGGACAATACGACCCCGCAGAAGGTTGGCCTTTCCGGCAATCGCGTGGAGGTCCGCCCTGGCGAGCATCGTCTGCAACTCCTGCATGTCCCCAATCAGGTCGCCCAACTTCGCAATGCGACCGAGGCGGGTGGCCGCTTGCCGAGCCGATTCCGCGGCCTCGCGGGCGCCTTTGGCGCGGGAGGCTGCGACCCATGCCGCCACCAGGCTCCCGATGCCGACGGCCAGCCCTAGTACCGTGGCGGCGAGACCGATCCACTGAGCGGTGTATGAGAGCGTCTGAGGATCCCCGTTCATCATTGAATCCCGTGGGTCGGACAAGACGGCCTTGGACCATCGCAGGATCGCGACCGACCGGGGGCTATTCTACATTGGGGCGGCCGTGCGGCGGAAGTAGCCGGCCGGCCTCAAACCGAGAAGCCGGCAGGTACCTGTCCAGAGGGGAGATTGCCCGGCGGCCAGCGGTCCGGCGACCCTCTAGGCGTAGCCGCCGTGAGCCGCCTATAATGGACGGACGGCCAAGGCCCGCAGGCGTCGCGTGCCGGCCTTGCCGGAATCGGTCCTCTCGCGTGCAAGGAGACGGCCATGCCCGTCCAGATGGAATTGTCGCGGATCATCATCAGCGAAATCAACGAGAACCAGGTGATCTACCTGAAGGAAGTCGATGGGGAGCGTCAGTTCCCCATTCTGATCGGGATCTTCGAGGCCTCCAGCATCGACCGGCGGGTCAAGAACGTCGTCTCGCCCCGCCCCCTGACGCACGACCTGATCGTCAACGCGATCGAGCAACTGGGAGCGGAGCTGCAGGACGTGGTGATCAACGAGCTCCGCGAGCACACTTACTTCGCCAAGCTCCGCGTGCGATTCCAGGGCGAGCTGGTGGAGATCGACGCCCGGCCCAGCGACGCCATCGCCGTGGCCGTCACCTGCCAGCCGCCGCTGCCGATCTACGTCAACGAGGAAGTGCTCAACGACGTGCTGGGGGAATAGGGGCCGGGGGAGAGGGATGAAGGATGAGGGATGAGGGATGAAAGACGAACGGGGAGGGCGTTTAGCCGCCGCGATTGCGCGGCGCTTTTGTTCCGACTGAGGGTGCATGATGTTCTCAGGAATCGTTGAAGCCCGTGGGACCGTGGCGGAACTCCGTTCCGAGCCGCCCGGCTGCCGCCTCATCGTCCGCGAGCCGAAGATCGCCGAGGCGGCGAAGGTGGCCGACAGCATCTCGGTCAACGGCTGCTGTTTGACCGTCATCGAGACCAGCGGCCCGACGTTCGCCTTTCAGGCCGGCCCCGAGACCCTCGCCCGGACTAACCTCGGCGAGCTGAAGCCCGGCAGCTTCGTGAACCTTGAGCGGGCGTTGGCCGTGGGCGACCGCCTGGGCGGGCATTTCGTGACCGGGCACATCGACGGCGTCGGCACGCTCCAGTCGCGCGAGGACCACGGCGACTGGTCGTTCTTCTGGTTCGAGCTTCCCCGGCGCCTGAGCCGGCAGATGGCCTCCAAGGGGTCGGTCGCCGTGGACGGCGTGAGCCTGACGATCGTCGACAGCGGGCCGGACCGCTTCAGCGTGGCCCTGATCCCGTACACCTTGGCCGTGACCACGCTCGGTCCGCTCCGGGCCGGCGAGAAGGTCAACCTGGAGACCGACGTGTTGGCCAAATACGTCGAGCGGCTGATCGAGGCCCGCAACTGGGATCCCGCGCAATGACCGGCGGCCGCGGTGGCAATGGCCTATACTTCGGGAGAGCGGTTCCCGTAACCGGTGGGCCATCCACCGGGCCCTTTCCCGCGTTGGAGCCTCCTATGAAACGCGTCCGTTGCCTTGCCGTTTGGCTGGCGGTGCTGGCCGCGGCGCTTGCCCCCGCATCGCTGCCGGCAGAGCCGAAGCTGTACGTGCTCCTGGCGGGAGACACGCAGGAGCCGAAGCTCGGCCGGGCCATCCAGAACAGCCTGAGCCACGTCGGCGACGCGTTCTGGGCCCACGTGCCCGAGCGCCAACTCGCGGTCAGGACCGTGCCGCACGACGACGTGACTCCGCGAGGCGTCCTGGCGGCCATCGGGAGGTATCAACCCGGAGGCGACGATGCCTTCGTGTTCTTCTGGATCGGGCACGGCGCGCACGATCCGCAAGGGCACTTCCTGGACATGCCCGGCCGGGGCAGACTGCACCGCCGCGAGATCGTGGCCGCGATGCAGGCCAAACGGCCGCGGCTGGTGGTCGTGGTCACCGATAGCTGCAACGTCTTCCTCCCGGGTGGTCCGCCGTTTGGGGCATTCAAAGTAATCTCTCCCCAGCGGGTCTCGCCGTTGTTCGATGAGCTGTTCTTCAAGGGCCGCGGGCTGGTCAACGTGAACTCGTCCACGGAGGGGCAGGTCTCCCGCATCAATCAGGGCGGGGGCTTCTTTGCCCAGGCCCTGGCCTACCCTCCCTATCCGAAGGCACAGCAGATCGGAGTGTTGTGGAGGCTTGCCAAGAGCCCAATCGGCTGGACGAGCTTGTTTCAGGAAGTGGATCGAGGGGTGGAGACCCTATATCGGGCGGGGAACATCAACCTCGCCGGCAAGCAGAAGATCCGCGTCTGGGACCTTCCCGTCTCTGCGACGGGCTCGACGAAGCCCCCCGGACCTAAGGCCCCCGGACCTAAGCCGCCCGGACCCAAGCCGCCCGGACCTAAGCCCCCCGACCGCCCCGACCGCGGCAGCCGCTTCGGCGTGGTCGGGACCGATAACGACGGCGACGGGGTCCGGGTGGTCGAGCTCTATCGCGGCTATCCCGGCACTCGGGTGGTGGAGATCGGCACCGGCACGCAGATGTCGCTGGAGCCGGGCGACGTGATCCTCACGGTCAACGGGCAGGCCATTCACAGCCTGAACGATTATTGGAACTTCGTGAAGGGCTCGGCGCGCACGATGGAGCTGGTGGTCCGCGACACGCGCCACCCGCACCCCCAGCGGCATTTCCGCGTCGAGCTGCGGTACTGATAGCTGATAGCTGAAAGCTGACTGCCTCCCCATGTCCACCGGCTCCTCGCGCAACCAGACGCTTTCGTTTCTCCTGCGGCGATTCCGAGAGGCCGGGATCCGCCCGCGGACCAGGCTGGGGCAGCACTTCCTGACCGATCTGAACCTGGTGCGGCTGCTTGCGCGGACGGCGGAGCTGGGACCCAACGACGTGGTCCTCGAGGTGGGCACCGGCACCGGCTCGCTCACGGCGATGATGGCTCCGCAGGTGGCGGCGGTGGTGACCGCGGAGATCGACCGGCCGCTGTTCGAGATGGCCTCCGAGGAGCTGCACGGGCTGGGCAACGTGCGGATGCTTCACGTTGATGCCCTAAAGAGCAAGAATCGGCTCAATCCGGCCGTGCTCGATGCGGTCCGCGAGGAACTCGACAAGTCTCCAGAGCGGCAATTCAAGCTGGTGGCCAATCTGCCCTACAGCATCGCCACGCCGCTTGTGACGAACCTGCTGGCCCTCGACGGGCCGCCGCGCACCATGAGCGTGACCATCCAGAAGGAGCTGGCCGATCGCCTCACCGCCCGGCCCAGCACCAAGGAAA
>CAYGZI010000364.1:0-6397 GCA_964354245.1 uncultured Planctomycetaceae bacterium | reverse complement strand
CATTGGCAACCGCCGCTCGCGAGCAGGCGGACAGCGCCGCGGAGGCCGCGGCACGGGCGCCGCTTCCGAGGCCCTTTCCACCAAGGGGCCAACCCAATTGGTGGCCATGGCCGACTTCTTCCAGAACCGCCTCGACTCCAGCCTCAAGCACTTCGAGGCCGGTTTCTCCAAGAAGACCGACGTGCCGCCCGACCGCCGCTTCGTCGGCCTGGACGCCTACAAAAAGGCCATCGACGCCATCGCCCCCGGCGGCGTGGCCGTCCTCGCCACACCCCCGGGTTTCCGCCCCATCCACGTCGAGTACGCCGTGGCCAAGGGCTGCCACGTCTTCATGGAGAAGTCCTTCGCCGTCGACGCCCCGGGCATCCGCCGCGTGCTCAAGGCGGGTGAGGAAGCCAAGACGAAAAACCTCAAGATCGCCGGCGGGCTCATGTCCCGCCACTACAAGCCCCTGGAAGAGTGCATCGAGCAGATCCACAACGGCCTGATCGGCGAGGTGATCACCTGCTGGGCCTACCGCGAGCACGGGCCCGTGGGCTTCGCCGCCAAGCCCGCCGGGATGAGCGACCTGGCCAACCAGATCCGCAATTACTCGAATTACACCTGGGTCAACGGCAGCTTCCTCTTGGACTGGCTGATCCACAATATCGACGTCTGCTGCTGGGTCAAGGACGCCTGGCCGGTCTCGGCCCAGGGGCAGGGCGGGCGCCAGGTCCGCACCGCGGCCGATCAGCTCTTCGACCATTACGCGGTCGAATACTCGTTCCCCGACGGCACGCGGCTGTTCGCCCAAGGCCGGCACATGGACGGCACCTGGGGCTTCTTCGGCGACGTGATCCACGGCGCCAAGGGATCCGCCGTGCTCGGCGAAGGCGTATCGAACCCGCGGATCTACAAAGGCTACCGACCGCCCAGCGCCTGGAAGGCGTTTTCGCAGGAGTCCGAACGCCCGATCTGGCAATACAAGGGACCCGGCTGTAATCAGTACCAGGTCGAGCACGACCTCCTCTTCGCGGCCATCCGCGAGGACAAGCCCTACAACGAGGCCGAGCGCTGCGCCAAGGCCGCCATGACCGGCATCCTCGGGCGCATGGCCTGCGAGTCGGGCACGGAGATCACCTGGGACGAGGCCATCAACTCCAACCTGGTGCTCGCCCCCGGGCTGGAGAACCTGACCATGGACTCCCCGGCCCCGGTCATGCCCGACGCCCAAGGCAAGTTCCCGGTCGCCATGCCGGGGTTCACCAAGGTGCTTTAATACTGCAACGCTAGATTCACCGCGGAGGCGCGGAGGTCGCGGAGGAGAAGACGGTGGGTGGTAGGTGGCATGTGGGGCCTCAGCCGCCGGCTACCACTTGCGACCTGCACCATTAGCGTCTTTCTCCGGGACCTCCGTGTCTCCGTGGTGATCCATTCGGTAATCTGCCACGCGACGTCGCTGAGTCAAGAGGGACAAGACGGAGAACCAGATCATGATCAGAACTCGTGCTTTCGTCCTTTCGTGCCTTCGTGATCTCCCCCTTCTTCTCGCCGCAGTGCTCGTGCTCACCGCGGCCGAGCAGAGCTTCGCCGCGGCCCCGACCGCCAACAAGCTCACGATCCACGCCGACCAGGGCAAGGCGACCATCAACCGCAACATCTATGGCCACTTCTCCGAGCACCTCGGCCGCTGCGTCTATGAGGGCTACTGGGTCGGCACGGACAGCCCCATCCCCAATACCCGCGGCATCCGCAACGACGTGGTCGCGGCACTGAAGAAGATCAAGATCCCCGTGCTCCGCTGGCCGGGCGGCTGCTTCGCCGACGAGTATCACTGGCGCGACGGCATCGGCCCGCGCGAGCGCCGCCCCTCGATGATCAACACCCACTGGGGCGGCGTCGTCGAAAACAACCACTTCGGCACCCACGAGTTCCTCGACCTCTGCGAACAGCTCGGCTGCGAGCCCTACATCTGCGGCAACCTCGGCAGCGGCACGATCCGCGAGATGCAGGACTGGGTCGAATACGTCACCTTCGACGGCCAGAGCCCCGTGGCCAACGAGCGCCGCAAGAACGGGCGCGAGGCCCCCTGGAAGCTCAAATACTTCGGCGTGGGCAACGAAAACTGGGGCTGCGGCGGCAACATGCGGGTCGAGTATTATGCCGACCAGTACCGCCGCTACGCGACCTACGTCCGAAACTTCGGCGACAACCGGGTCTTCAAGATCGCCTGCGGCCCCAACGGCGGCGACTACAAATGGACCGAGGTCATGATGCAGGTCGCCGCCAGGCAAATGGCCGGCCTGGCCCTGCACTACTATTGCGGCACGGGCCGCAAGAGCCGCTCGGCCACCAAGTTCGACGAAGGCGATTGGTTCCACCAGCTCCGCAGCGCCCTGCGCATGGAAGAACTCGTCGCCAAGCACTCGAAGATCATGGACCAATACGACAAGGACAAGCGGGTCGCTCTGATCGTGGACGAATGGGGCGCGTGGCACGCCGTCGAGCCGGGCACCAACCCCGGGTTCCTCTACCAGCAGAACACCCTGCGCGACGCCCTGGTGGCGGGCGTCACGCTCAACATCTTCAACCGCCATTGCGACCGCGTGCGCATGGCCAACATCGCCCAGACGGTCAACGTCCTCCAGGCCATGATCCTCACCGACAAAGAAAAGATGATCCTCACGCCGACGTACCACGTCTTCGACCTCTACCAGGTCCACCACGACGCCACGCTGCTCCCGGCGGACCTGGAGTGTGCCGACTACCAGTTGGGCGGCGCCGCCATCCCGGGCCTCTCGGTCTCGGCCTCGCGGGACAAGGCGGGGAAGATCCACGTCTCGATCTGCAACTTGAATCCCAACGCCCCGGCCGAGGTGACCTGCGACCTCCGCGGCGCCAAGGTCTCCGGAATCTCCGGCCGCATTCTCACCGCCGCGGCGATAACCGCCCACAACACCTTCCAGCAGCCCCAGGCGATCCAGCCGGCCGAGTTCACGGGCGCCAAGCCGACCGCCAGCGGGTTCACCGCCACGCTGCCGCCGAAATCGGTGGTGGTGCTGGAGGTGAAATGAACATGAATGCGTGTAGCCCTACCTCCCCGTTGTGGTAGAATTGAGGTGTGTCGATGCCGACATTCGTCGACGTCGATCCCCGTATGTTACGATTGCCAACGACACGGCCGGAAATCACGGTCGAAGTGGTCGGCGAGCTCCGGACGCCCTGCGCCCATTTGCCGACTGTGGGAGAACGAATGCCATGAGTGCTGCGCGAACCGAACTGCTAAGACTGCTGAGCGAGTTGAGCGAGGCCTGCCCGGAAATGCGCATGGGCCAGCTCATCGCCAACCTTGCGACCCTTGCCCGCGGCGCAGCGGTGGAAGCCATTTGGGATGCCGAAGATGAAGAGCTTCTTGCGGCCGCTCGGCGCCAGGTCGATGTCTTTCGCGCGCGCCGTGCAGGTGTCGCGTAACTGAGATTGGAGGTTCTTGTGTCCCAGGTGCTAGACATCCGGCTGGAAATGCCTGACGACTTGCCGAAGTTGCGTTTGCCGGACGGGGTTCAACAAAGGCTTCAGTTCCTCTTGGACCGGCAGGATCGGGCGGGGGCGCTGTCGGCGGATGAACGCCGCGAGGCCGAGGGATTGGCGACTCTCGCGGAACTCCTCTCCCTCTTGCGCCTTCGCGCCGAACGGCTGACCCCGTAGGAAGGTGATCGGCCCTCATGGGGATCATTCCCGCCCATTTGCAGCGCCTTGTGCTGGAGCGGTCCGGCGGCCGTTGCGAATACTGCGGCCTCGCGCAGGAAGGCCAGGAAGCCTCCTTCCACATCGACCACATAGTCCCTCGTGTCTCCGAAGGCGACACCACCCTGGAGAATCTGGCGTTGGCGTGTGTCTCCTGTTCGTTGCACAAGTCCGCGCGGCAGAGGGCGCCGGACCCTGAGACCGGCAGGGATGCCACCCTGTTCCACCCGCGGCGTGACCGTTGGGCAGACCACTTCCGTTGGGAAGGCGTCCGCCTGGTCGGGCTGACCGCGACGGGCCGGGCTACGGTGGAAGCGTTGCGAATGAACCGCCCCGTGATCTTGGCGATCCGCGAGGAGGAGTCCTTCCGTGGCCGCTACCCGCCGCCGGTGGAGTAACCGGGCCCCTCCAGCCGGCCGAGTTCACGGCGGCGAAGCCCACTGCCAGCGGCTTCACCGCCACGCTTCCGCCGAAATCCGTGGTGGTGCTGGAACTGAACTGATCGACCAAGCGTGTGCCACTGCTTGCCGTCAGGCAAGGGCAACAGGACGAGCCCCGAGCCTCGACCGCATTTCCACCAGCCCTTGCGGCGGCTCCGCGCAGGACAAGTCCGACAGGCAGGAATGTCTGTCTGTCCTCCCATGATTGCGAGACAGACAAGAATGCCTGTCCTCCTACCCCTTCTGCGGTAGTTGCGTGCTTCCGCGCATGCGCCGGGTATAATCAGTACATGCCTCCGCCGGGGATGGGAACCCTGGCAACGCTCGATTCTTCCCTCATCGTCGCGCCGCCCAAAGGGCTCGAAATCGGCTACATTCCGATCGCCACGCGTCAGTCGCCCCAATGAGGCGTAGAAAACGAGCGTGTCGGGTTCTCGTACCAGATTACACCGAGGTTGTCACTTTCTTCGCAGGTGAGCACGTCCAGATCGCCGTCGCCGTCCAGGTCGATCATCTCAATCAGGTCGTACTTGGCCCCCTCGGGCCCGCCGATGTCGTGCGCGTCCCACTGGGCGTCCGTGACCGACGTGCGGTAGCTCAACCAGAACACGCCCGACAGAGGCCCCTTGGCTGCCTCGCACGTCACGACCAGGTCAAGGCGCCCATCGAGGTTCACGTCGGCCACGCGCACGGCCTTCGACGTGCCGAAGCGGTCCGGCACTTCAATCACGTGGGACTCCCATCGGGCGATTTCCGCAGTCCCGAGGGGGACAGTCCCGTTTTCGCTGCGCGAAAACCGGGACAGTCCCCGGCTTGTGCTTCGGGCCGGCTGGAACAGGCAGATGATCTTGCGCGGCTTGGCGGCAACGATCGCGTCGCGGCGCCCGTCGCCGTCGAGATCGGCGAAGTCCAGGAACATGACCTCCTCGCCCTCGGCCCCGATCACGTGCTCCTTCCACGGCCCGGTCGCCGCAGCCGGACCGGGGTTCTCCAGCCAGAGCACCCGGGAGCGGCTCCCCTTGCGGTCGGATGCGAGAATGTCCAGGTCGCCGTCACCGTCCATGTCCGCGGCCACCAAGGACATGACCCAGGCCGCTTCGCACAACGGGTGGAGCTTCCACGCCGCCAGGTCGCGCGGGTTGCCGGGCGACTCCAGCCAACCGATCATCGCCCGCGGGTCCTTCGAGCCGACGATCAGGTCGATCCCATTGCGCCCGTCGATCTGCATCGGCAGCGCGAACATCCAACGGGTCCGCTTGACGGTTGCCGGGATGGCCTGCGTCTGCCACGCCCGCGCATCGAGTTGGCGCGAACGTTCCTTGGGCGCCCAGTGGACGAAGACCGATTGGGTCTTCCCTTCGCAGCAACTCACCACGTCGATCGAGCCGTCGCCGTCGAGATCGACCGGCACGGCATCCTCGGGCGAGGCGACTTTGCCAACGGTGACGGCCGGCCAGCGCTCTCGGGCCTTGCCGGGCCCGGGGTTCAGGCAGAGGCGCACGACGCCCCCCTCTTCCCAACCGGTGACGATGTCCATGCGGCCGTCGCCGTTGAAGTCGGCCAGTCGCACGCCGTCGGCCCCGCGCGAGGAATCGTCGATCGTGTGGCGGACCCAGGGGCCGCGGAGGCCGTCGTCGGGTTTTGCCGACCGAGCGGCCGCGGTCTCAAAGAAGACAACCACAGCGACACCCCACACGATCCGGCGCGAAACAGGGGTTCTCACGGCAGGGTCTCCAGTTGTCGGCGGTGATTGGCCTGCGAGACTCTGTTTAGAAACGCCTCCACGACCGGGCGCGTAGGAATCCCCAGTTGTCCGCCGGGCCGGGTGGCCTTCAATGCCGCGGCGGCCGCGGCGAATTGGATGCGCCCGGCCACGTCCAGCCCGCGCGCCAGCGCCGAGGCGTAGGCCCCGTGAAACACGTCGCCGCAGCCGGTCGTGTCCACCACTTCGACCGGAAAGGCCGGTTGATGGCGCGGACGCTCAGGATCGTCGGCCGCCACGAACCAGCATCCTTGCGCGCCGCACGTCACCGCAGCCACCTGCCGCTCGGGCGTCCAGAGTCTGCGCGCGGCCTGTGCCGGATCGGGCTGGCCGGTCAGCCTCGCCGCAAAATCCTGCGAGACGATCAGATGATCGACCAGGGCCAGCAGTTTGCCGAATCCCGGGTCCTCGTCCTTCTCCAGGTCCGCGACCACGGGGATGCCGGCCTCGCGTGCCACCCGGGCCGCGCGGG
>CAYGZI010000363.1:0-6421 GCA_964354245.1 uncultured Planctomycetaceae bacterium | reverse complement strand
AGCGATGGGCGCAAAGTCTCGGCCCTCCTCGTACACCGTCCCTGAACTCTCGTCCCGGACCTTCAGCGGAGTGCCTGGCCGGCGGAGCACGTTCACCAGTCCGACCTCCTCGATCCGCAGGTCATCGAGCCAGAACCGGCCTTGCTTGCCGCCCCAGACGCCCGCGTAGATCCGCACCTTCTCGTACCCCATGCTGTTGAAACCAATGACCACGGGCCGCCAATCGCTGGTCGAACCGACGCGAACGGTAATCGGGGCAAGGGACCGGTCCCCGGTCAGCACCTGGATGTTGAAGCAGCCGGCCGGCTGGAGATTCTCGGTTTTCACCCAGCCGGCGAGTCGATAGCAGCGGTAGGGCCGGACCGGAACCTCGAACATGACCCGACCATGCCCGTGCGGGAATTGGCCAAAGTTCTCAAACCGCAGAGAGGCTTGGCCCTCCTTGGCTACTTGGGTGTCCACGAAGCTCACCTTGCCCGGCAGGTCATGGAACTGGCAGCCTCGGACCCGGTCGCCCGTGTGGTCCTCGAACCCGCCATTGGGAATCCCGACAGGGAAGTCGGTCTGCAACCGCGCCTCCTTTCCCTGGACCAAGAATCGGGCGTCCTTGACGGGGAGCCCCTCGGCCAGGTTTCGGTCGTAGGCCAGGATGCTCCCGCCGTAGCCCGCTGAGAAGATGATCGGGATGATCTCGATGTGGCGTTCGGCGCACGCCCGCTTGACCGCTTCCAGACGCTGGAGGTATTCAGCCGGCTGTCGGTCCAGATAGTCTAGCCCGGCGGCGAGTACCATCCCGTTGAGCCGATGCTCGGCCGCGGTTTTGATGATCCCACGTATGTCATCAACATCCTGGTCCTTGTGCAGTCCCCGGGAAACGTAGACCCATCGGCACGGATATTCAACCCCCAAAGCTTGTGAAACGCTGAAGAGCAGGGAAAGCACGCCGAGGCAGGCCTGGAAACACCGCATTGCGTCGTCCTCCTTCAACCCGGTGACTTGATGCCGCCTGCTATTGTGCGGCCGGCGTCCGCGACCCGTCAACCGGTTTACTGTGGCCGCCGCAGTGAATTGGAGTCACGGCAGACCCCGCTCAAGAGGATCGCATCCAGCTTCACTTCCCCAAGCGCAGCCGTACCAGAAACTCGCTGACGGCCTTCCGGTCCCGGTCCTCCGGCAGCGGCGACTCTGCGAAAGCCTGATCGAGTTGGGCCTCCAACTCCGTTAGCCGGGTCTCGTGAAACGACCAGTCCAGGTCGCCCACCGAGGTGTTCTCGCCGCCAACCTTCCTTGCGACCAGTTCGTCCAGGAGTCCCAGGCCGAAGTGCTGGTCGAGCCGCAGCAGATTGGCTTCGACCTCGCCGGTCCGCAACAAGTGGATGCCGGTCATGAGCACCCGGTAGGCGTAGAGCACGGGCTTGGCCCGCTTCGGTTCCTCCTTGGCGATCAGTTTCCGCTGGGTGGCGTAGAAGCCCCGGTAGTGGTGGTAGTGGTGCCGGGTGATGCAACGGCGGGCCAACGGGCGCAGCTCGTCGAGGAACTCCTGGCCCAGGACCACGGTGGGCGAGAAGATCTGCTCCAGGATGTAGCCGTTGTTCCGCAACAGGAGCCGCAGGTATTTGCCCACCTCGTGACTGACTAACTCGACCTCGGTGCCGTCATCGACGGTCTTGTGCTCCAGCGTGAGCGGTGGCACGTCGATCCCCACAACATCCCGCAGCGGCAGCAGGTGGCAGCCCCGCAGGTCCACGTCGCTGTCGGACGACGGGAAGCCGTAGAGGTGCGCCCCGCTGACCGTGACGAACAGCGGCTGATAGTCCAGCCCTTCGACGAGCCGCCGCATGGCGGCCAGGTCCACCTCAAGCATCGACCATCCTCCTCCGGGCACGGATCAGGAAATCGTCGACACGCCGGTAGTCCGGCTGCTCCGGCAACGCCGTCCGCTCGAACGCCTGTTGGAACTGCTCGTCCAGTTCCAACGCCCGCCGCTTGACCTCCTCGAACCCTATACCGCCGGCGCGGATGTGGAGCAATTCATCACGGTGTTCGGCCACGTCGATGCGGATCTCGCCTGTCTGGAGGGCGGCAATGCCGGAGTGGAGCAGGCGGATCAGGTGCATCGCGTGCTTGGGCTTGTAAGTGCCCTTCTCCTGGTAGGCGTTGGCCATGCGGCGGAACTGGCTCAGCACGTAGCCCGAGTAGGTCTTGTAGACGTGCTTTGAGAGTAACCCTTGCCGCATCGCCCGAAGCTCCTTCGCTGTCTCGTCGGCCAGGAGCACCATGGGCGTCCAAAGCGTCTCCAGCACGCTGGGATTGGCCTTCAGCGCCAGCCGCAGGAACTTCTCCAGTTCCCAGTAGACCTCATCCCCTTCCTTCTCCTTGAACTCCAGTTGTTCTGGCAGCCGCCGCAGGGACCACTGAAGCCGCGCTGGAGGCAGGTAGATGCCGCGCAGGTCGTCGTCGGAGTCCTCGGAGGCCAGCCCGAACGCCTTGGAGCCGACTTGGCAACGGTAGATGATCCAGGGACGCAGGTCTTCTGTGACTTCGCCTAACTCGTCCTCGACCTCGCGCCGCCGCAGGGCCAGCTCGTGGAAGTATGCTTGGACCGTCTCGCCGTCGGCAAAGCGGACAAGATAGGCCTGCCGATTGTCCGCCGGGCTTTCAAGCACCACGCCCACGCTCCCCGGCGGCTTGAACTGCTGGCCGTCCGGCAGGGCCTTGGCCAACTTGAGGACCACTTGAGTGCCAGCCGAGATGACGAAGCCGGGCAGCAGTTTGCGAAAGGAATGTTGGTCCTGGGACATGGATGACCATCTCGGGGCTAACCTTGCCGATCGCATCAGTGTACCGGCCGCTGGTTGGCTGGGAAATGGCCGTCGGTGCTGTCAAAAGCGAACGCCCCCGGCCCACGAAATGTGAACCAAGGGCGTCCTTGATTACAGCGCGACCGCTTCCACCTCGCCCACGAGCCGGCCGGCGTCCTCGGTGAGGAACGCGCCCACGACGCTGAACACGGCGTCACTGAAGCCGCCGACGTTCAGGATGTCGCTTCGATCCGGTGCCTGGGTCGTGGTATACGGCTGCAAGTCGATGCAGACCAGCTTCGCTCCCGGCCAGCCCCGATCGTGCAGCCGGACCTGGTTGACAACGAACGTCTGCCACTCGGTCATCACGGCCGTCGAGTCGTTACGACCGGTGCCGACCCAGCTCTCCTGGTCGCTCACCAGCACGCAGCCCGCAAACCGCCGGTCATGGTAGCGGGTGTTGGCCGCCGCCAACGGCAGCGAGCAGTACGTGCCACCGCCGCCATACTTGGCCAGGCGCTCGGCCAGACTGAGGACCGAGTCGGTCGGGTCAACCTTGGCCTCGTAGGCCGCCGTGTCGAATGGGATGACCACGCTTTCCGGGTTGCGGCGGAGGATGGCGGCAGCGAACAGGGCCGCCACGTCCACACAACGCATCTTGCTGGTCGCACCTCGGCCACGACGGCCAGTGACCGGCATCGACATCGAGCCCGACACGTCCAGGCCGATCACGACCGGACCCGGCAGTTCCGGGACGTTGCCGCAGGCGATCTCCGCCGCCTTGTGCAAAGCGGCCTTGATCTTCTACGGCACCTCCTGGCTGGCGTTGAGGTACGCCGCCAGGAACTGGTACGGGAACTGACGCGAACGGCGGATCTCTTCCGAGTCGGATAGCCGGGCCGCCACGTAATCGACCATCTCCCAGTTGGCATCCGGACCGATCACCCCGTGACGAACCAGCGTGTTGAGGTTCATGCGCAGGGCCTGCGGACCCATCTTCCGGGCAATGGCTGCCCAGACCACGGGACCCTTGGCCGCGTCGGCCAGGAGATCCCAGCGGGCGTGCAGGTTGCCGAGAATCAGAAGCTGAGCCTCGGCCGACTCCGCCTTGCGGAAAGCGGCCAGAGCCAGCACCTCCTCCGGCAGGTCGGCTTCGGTGGCCGGTGCCCACTTCTCGACCGGCTTATCGGTCAGCCAGCCGAACAGCGCCCGGCGGGCGTTGTCCGGCGGGGTGGGGCGGGCCAAACGCAGCACGTCCCGCAGGCTCGGATCGTTGCCGATCGAGGCCGAAAGCAATCTCTCGACCGAGGCGGCGTTTAGCCACCGCTGGACCGCCCGCTGGAGGGCGTACGACAGGCTCTTGCGACCGAACTGGCCGCTACGGACGAATTGCACCAGCGTGCGCAAGGTCCGGCCATTGTCCACCACGCGATCGAAGACTTGGCGGAACAGCCGGGCATCGCGCTTCGACAAAGCCAAGAGGATCGCCACCGGCATGTCCTTCATAAACGCCTTCTGCCGGGCATAGACCGCCAGCTTGGCCAGGAAGGCGTTATCGTCCATCTGGTCGATGAGAGTCTTCAACGTGGCGAGCTGCTCTTCCGCCTCGGCGTAGTAGGTGCCGTTGAAGCAGCCGGTGGCGGCAAGCTGCGCCAGGGCGTGCTTCGGCGTGAACTGGTAGGCCGCGCCGCCCGCCTCGTTGCGGGCGTCCGCACGGACGAAACGGCTCTTCAGACTAGCGAACAGGGACTTGTTGGCCATCGTGACCTCCATCACAAACAATGATCCGACGAAGGTTGAGCAGAGTTGCCGCACCTTGCGGTACTGGGAAGCTCCCGCTTCCCTGGCTGCCGAGGGACCGAAGTCCCGTCGGTTCGTGGATGTACTCCACTCGGGCAGTCGGATCGTGTTCTCAAGGCACTCGACGAAGTATGAGGCAGAATGTTTTGCCCGTTTGCGGTTTACGGCCGCTCACTGGACACGGCCCCATACGTTGTCCAGGGGGCCGCACGGGGCTTGAACCCGCAAGACCATGTACTCCACCACGGCAGTCGAGTGTGTATCCTGTTGCATCAAAAGGACCGACGAGGGTTTGGTCAGAGACTTTTCGGTGCTCTACCGTTGAGCTACGGCGCAAAAAGTTCTCAATAGCGCCGGTAGGACTCGAACCTACAACACCCGGGTTATGAGCCATGCACTCCAACCGGCAGTCGGTCTGTATTCAATGGGCGACGAGGTAGTGGCCGGAGCGCATTTCAGTACGGGAATCGAACCCGCCGCCTAGGCTGATCCCAGGCCCCAGACTCACTGGACTGAGCCGATGTACTCCAAGCTCGCAGTCGCCCTTGTCGTTCCACAACTAGTGCCCAACGAAGGTGTTGCCGAGACCTATCGCATCATGGTTGAGATGTAGTCCGAACCAGGCAGTTGGACAGTCAGAGACGCCGGTGGGAATCGAACCCACTTGAACCGGGTTGCAGCCGGTCGCCTTGCCATCTGGCTCCAGCGTCGTTAAGTGTCCTCGCCAGGAGTCGAACCTGGTCTTCGACCTTCGCAGGGTCGCGTGCAAGCCTCCGCCACACTCCGAGGACGTTCGTTATTCAGCGCCCCGCCGAGGAATTGAACCCCGTCTTGCAGTTTCGAAGACTGCCGTGCTGTCCGGCACACTCGCAGGGCTTTTGCAGGGAGTATCCCGACCTGGACTCAAACCAGGACCCGGAGCTTCGGGGGCCCCGATGCGATCCGCTACACCATCGGGATGTACAAGCAAGAGCCGACGACTGGACCTGCACCAGCATCAAGCGGTTTACAAAACCGCTGCCTTTCTGTTCGGCCACGTCGGCACAAGCAGCAGTGCAGGGAGTCGAACCCCGAGGGGCGGTTTTGGAGACCGCCTGCTTGCCCGCAAGCACACTGCTATGGCTCCCGGCCACAAGGCCGGGAGCCGGCGTAACGACTACTTCTGCAACTCCACGTTCCAGTAGGCTTCGCTGATGAACTTCGCCCAACTTGCGATCCGCATCGTGTGGTCGGCGTAGAGCGGCTTCCACACAGGACGGGTCGGCCGCTTGCGAAGCTTCACGCCCGCCTGCTCAGGCGTGCGATCGGCTTTGCGCTTGTTGCAGGCCAGGCAAGCCAGCACGCAGTTCTCCCAACTCGACACGCCTCCCTGCGATCGCGGCAGCACGTGGTCGATCGTCAATTCCTCACTGCCCGGCTGCGCACCGCAGTATTGGCAGGTGTGGTGGTCCCGCTTGAACACGTTGCGGCGGCTGAAGGTCACCGCGCCCAACGGGAGCCGGTCGTAGCCGGTCAACGCCACCACTTCTGGCACCCGCAGGCGGAACCGAACCGACTGGACGAACTGCTCACCTTCGCGCGGCTTCAGCTTCGACCAGTCCGCCCAGGCGTAAAGCTGGAAGTCCTCCGGGTCCACTACGCGCGCGGACTCGTTCCACACGAGCACCAGCGCCCGCTCGACCGTGGCCACGTGGACCGGCTGCCAGTTGCGGTTCAGGACCAGCGTCGGTTGCTCAAGTACCTTGGTGACCATCGTGGTCTCCTTCAACAAGGGTGTCCGGGGAGAGTCGAACTCCCACCCTCTGGTTCACAGCCAGCCG
>CAYGZI010000362.1:0-6443 GCA_964354245.1 uncultured Planctomycetaceae bacterium | reverse complement strand
CTACCTACCCTTTGGCTGGTACAATTCAGCGACCATGCCTACGCGAACCAGATCGAAGACCACCGATGCGCGCGCCCCGCTCCCCATGACCCCCGAGGAGGTGCTCGCCCGGGAGTGGGACGCGGTGGACGTCGTCTTCGTCACCGGTGACGCCTACATCGATCACCCCAGCTTCGCTATGGCCCTCTTGGGCCGGTTGTTGGAAGCCGAGGGCTACCGTGTGGCGATCCTCAGTCAGCCGGATTGGCGCTCTTGCGGCCCGTGGCGGATGTTTGGGCGCCCGCGGCTTTGCTTTGCCGTCAGCGCGGGCAACATGGACTCGATGCTCAACCACTACACCGCCAACCGCAAGGTCCGCAACGACGATGCCTACAGCCCCGGCGGCCAGATCGGCCGCCGCCCCGACCGGGCCACCGCGGCCTACTGCCAGCGGGCCCGCGAGGCATTCAAGGGGGTGCCGATCATCGCCGGCGGGGTCGAGGCCAGCCTGCGGCGCCTGGCCCACTACGACTACTGGAGCGACAAGGTCCGCCGCTCGATCCTCCTGGACGCCAAGGCCGACCTGCTGGTCTACGGCATGGGCGAGCGGCCGCTTGTGGAAATCCTCCGCGTGCTGGCCGCCGGCGGATCGCTTGCCGAACCGGAAAAGGAACCGGAAAAGGGGACAGGCGCATATATTGAGAACGCTGGGAAGAATGCAGAGAGTTACTTCAGACAGAATTCTACGCATTCATCGCTTATTACCCAATATATGCGCCTGTCCCCTTTTCCCCCTTTTCCCGAGCTGCGCGAGATCCGCGGAGTTGCCTATCGGCTGGGGGCCAGCGAGACTCCGCCCACCGAAGAGACAATTCTCCTGCCAAGCTACGAGGAGGTGGCCGCGGACAAGCGGGCCTTCGCCGAGATGACCCGGATTGCCCACCTGGAGACAAATCCGTACAACGCCCGGCGACTCGTGCAACATCACGGCCGGGAAGCCGTGGTGGTCAATGCGCCCGCGCTGCCGTTGTCGGAGGCGGAGATGGACCGCGTCTACGGCCTGCCCTACACCCGCCGGCCGCACCCCAGCTACGGCGGTCAACGGATTCCGGCCTTTGAGGTGGTCAAGGACTCGATCCAGATCATGCGGGGGTGCTTTGGCGGCTGCACCTTCTGCTCGATCACTGCCCACGAAGGGCGGATCATCCAGAGCCGCAGTCCCGAGTCGGTCCTGGCCGAAATCCGCCGCATGGCCGACGAGCCGGGCTTTTCCGGCGTGATCAGCGACTTGGGCGGCCCCACGGCCAATCTCTACCGGATGAATTGCAGCCGCCCCGAGGTCCGCCAGAGGTGCCGGCGCCTCAGTTGCCTGTACCCGATCGTCTGCAAGCTGCTCAATACCGACACTGACCCGCTGGTGGACCTGATGCGGCAGGCCCGAGAGGAACCGGGGATACGCAAGGTGCTGGTCGCCTCGGGGGTTCGGATGGACGTAGCCCAGCAAAGCCGGGCCTACATGGAGGAATTGTCGCTTCACCACGTCGGCGGCCATCTGAAGGTCGCCCCGGAGCACAGCGACCCGGAGGTGTTGCGGCTTATGAAGAAGCCGCCGATCGAGAGCTTCGAGTCGTTCGCCCGCACCTTTGAGACGCTCTCACGGCAGGCGGGAAAGACGCAGTATCTGGTCCCGTATCTCATTGCCGGGCACCCGGGCTGCGACCTCCGCGCCATGATCGACCTTGCCGTGTTCCTGAAGCGGACCGGCTATCGGCCGCAGCAGGTGCAGGACTTCATCCCCGGCCCGTTCGACATCGCCACGTGCATGTACCACACCGGGCTGGACCCGACGACGATGCGGCCGGTTTACGTGCCCAAGGGGGCGCGGGAGCGGAGGTTCCAGCGGGCGATCCTGCAGTTTTTCGTGCCGGAGAACGACCGCGACGTGCGCGAGGCCCTCCATTTGGCCGGGCGTGCGGACCTGATCGGCGAGGGGCCGGAGTGCCTGATCCCTTCGCATCCGCCGGCGGCCGCGGAGAGGCAAGTTACAAAGCCGGCCGGTTCTGGGAAACAAGGCGGTTCCCACGCCGCCGGCGGCGGCTACCGCCCGCACCGGAAGACTGCTCGGCGGCAGTCGCCAAAGTAAGTCGTTCCGTATTTGAGACGTGCGCGGGGACAGGAGAAAGTGTTTTCGAGTTTGACCGGCGCGCCGCGCTTCGGGTATTGTAGGTGGTGGTGCCGGAGTCCAAGCATGTCCACGCACAAAGTCGCCATCTCAATCGACCGGGAGCTTCTGAAACAACTCGATTGGTGGGTCGCAGAGAAGAAACTCGGCAGCCGTAGCCAGGCGATTCAGATTGCAGTGCAGGAGATGCTTGCCCGATTGCGCCGCGACCGGTTGTCCCGGGAATGTGCCAAGCTCGATCCCGCGGTCGAAGGATTCATGGCGGAGGAAGGACTTGAAGACTTCCGAAGTCCGTGAGACTTCGGAAGTCGCGCGAGTACGGCGGTACAATGTTCTCCCCGGAGATGTATCAACTGCTGGACTTTGGCGACGGGCGCCGCTTGGAGCGGTTCGGCCCGTGGGTGTTGGACCGGCCGTGTCCGGCGGCCGAGGGCCTGGCACGCTCCGATCCGGCGGCTTGGACGACGGCCGACGCCCGGTTTGAGCGCACCGGCGCTACCGAAGGCCGATGGTCGCTTGCCAGAGAAATGCCCGAGCGATGGACCATCGCCCACGGCCCCATCCGGCTGGAGCTGAAGCGGACCGAGTTCGGCCACCTGGGGGTGTTTCCCGAGCACGCGGCCAATTGGGACTGGATCGAGGAGCGGGTGCAACCTGTAGGCTGGGACGGCAGCCCCGGCACCCCACCAGACCGTGAGGAAGCTGGGGCTTCGCCCCAGCCTACGAGCCGGGCGCCGGTCGTGCTGAACCTGTTCGCCTATACGGGCGGAAGCACGTTGGCGGCAGCGGCGGCAGGGGCCGAGGTGGTCCACGTGGACGCGGCGAAAAACGTCGTCGCTTGGGCCCGCCGCAACGCCGAACTCTCTAGTGGGACGACTTTGATAGTCGTCCTACCAGTCCGCTGGATCGTTGAAGACGCGATGAAATTCGCCCGCCGCGAGGTCAAACGCGAGAATTGCTATGACGCCGTGATCCTCGACCCGCCCAGCTACGGCCACGGCCCGCGCGGCGAAGTCTGGCGCCTCACGAAGCACCTGCCGCGGCTCCTGGCGCTCTGCGGCGAGTTGACGGCCGGACAATGCCGGTTCATGCTGCTCTCCTGCCACACGCCCGAGTTCGACGCCCGCCGGCTGGAAAGGCTGGTGCGCGAAACCTGGTGCAGCGTTCACGGGGGCAAGCCCCGAGCGGAGCCATTGGTGCTGCGCACGGCTTCGGGACGCGAGCTTCCCAGCGGCGTCGCCGTCTACTGGGAGCCCTAATGATCACCAGCCTGCAAAACCCGCACGTCAAAGACGCCATCCGCCTGCGAGACCGCCGCCACCGCGAGAAACAGGGACGGATCGTCATTGACGGGGCACGCGAGTTGGCCCGGGCGATCGCGGCGGGCGTGCGGCTCGCAGAAGTGTTTGTCTGCGAGCGGCTTTGCCTGAGTGAGGACTCGCGGCGGGTGCTGGAACTGCTGCCCGATTGCGGGGCAAATGTCCTCGACGTGACCCAGCCGGTCTTCGAGAAGCTCGCATTCGGCCAACGGGCCGAGGGCGTCTTGGGCGTGGCGGAAACCCCCGTGACAACTCTAGACGGCATCAAGTTGGCCGAGAATCCGCTGGTCGCCGTGCTCGAAGGCGTGGAGAAGCCGGGCAACGTGGGGGCCGTGTTGCGGAGCGCCGACGGGGCCGGCGTCTCGGCCTTGATCGTCGCCGACGGGCGGACCGATCTCTATAACCCAAACGCGATCCGGGCCAGTCTCGGCACGATCTTCACACTGCCGGTGGCCGCGGCGACCGCTGCTGACACCTTGGCATGGCTGCGGGCGCATGGGCTGGCCGTCTATTCCGCCCGGGTCGCTGGCTCCGCGCTGTACACCGAGGTGGACTTCTGCCGGCCGGCGGCGATCATCCTGGGGAGCGAAGCCGCGGGACTCTCGGCCGCGTGGACGGCCGACGACATCACGCCGATTCGGCTGCCGATGCTGGGCACGGCCGACAGCCTCAACGTCTCCGCCGCGGCGGCCGTGTTGTTCTACGAAGCGCTGCGCCAGCGGTCAGGGTTCAGGGTTCAGGGTTCAGGGTTCAGGGGCCAGGGCGAAGCTTCCTGACGAAAGCCTCGTAGTCCGCGGGTGTGTCGATGCCGAAGGTCGGCTCGTCCACCACGCCCACGACGATCGTATGGCCCGCGTGAAGCACCCGGAGCTGCTCCAGCTTTTCGAGCTTCTCCAGCGGGGACTGCGGCATTGCGGCCAGACGCAAGAGGAACTCGCGGCGATAAGCATAGAGCCCCACGTGCTGGTAGAAGTTCGGAGGCTCGGCCTCCAGCAGGCTGTCGCTCCACTCGCGGGGGTGCGGGATCACGCTGCGGCTGAAGTAGAGGGCCCGGCGCCGGGCGTCGAAGACCACCTTCACGCACGCCGGGTCCTCCAACTGGGCCCGGCTGCGGATCGGCGTGGCCAGGGTGGACATCGCGGCGTCGGGGTCCTCTTCGAGCAGCCCGATCGCCAGGTCGATGGAGCTGCCGGCAATCTCCGGCTCGTCGCCCTGGACGTTGACGAAGATGTCGATCTGGGGCATCCCTCGGGCGACCTCGGCGACGCGGTCGGTCCCGCTGGGGCAATTGGGGTCGGTCATCACGGCCCGGCCGCCGAAGGATTGCACCGCGTCGTAGAGTTCCCGGTGATCGCAGGCCACGCAGAGACCTGCGGGCCGGGTCGCCCGCTGCGCGGCTTCGTAAGTATGCTGGATGAGCGGCTTGCCGGTGTCGCGCAATAGCAGTTTGCGCGGCAGGCGCGTTGAGGCCAGGCGCGCGGGGATCACGATGAGACTGGTTGACGAGACTTCCGACGTCTTCAAGACTTCGGAAGTCTGCGCGGCCGGGATCGCGTGGTCCATGAAGCGCTCCTTTGGCGCAACTTGTTCCCAAGCTCCAGCTTGGGATCACCTAGCCTCCGAAGGTCTCCTCGCCTCCGGCCCTGTCCTGGCGAAGCGGAGCTTCGCGTAAGTGCGTTCCCAAGCGGAGCTTGGGAACGAGATGCGCTCGGCCGCTGCCAAGTTACTTCGGGGGCAGCCTGGGGTAAAGGCCGAATGCCTTCAGCGGGCCCCCCGACCCACCCATCTTCGTGATCCGTCCGGCCCACTTGTCTGCTACACTTGAGGAGCCCTGGAATCCCGGCTTCCCCGGGATGGGGGTGATCTCGCGGAGGTGGATTGCCCATGTGTGGCATCGTCGGTTACGTCGGCTCGGTGGATGCGGTGGATTTCCTCTTGTCCGGGCTGCGGCGCCTGGAGTACCGCGGGTATGACAGCGCCGGGGTGGCGACGATAAGCCCAATGGGTGATATTGAGGTGGTCAAAGCGGCAGGACGGATCGACCGCCTCCAAGGGATGTTGGCCACTGCCCCGCTTCCCGGCCGAATCGGGATCGGCCATACCCGATGGGCCACCCACGGGGCAGCCAACGATGTGAACGCCCACCCCCATATCGGTGGGGACGGTGTGCTGGCCATCGTTCATAACGGGGTCATCGAGAACTTCGAGCCGATCAAGGAGCGGCTCCAGGCCGAGGGGTACGAGTTCCAATCGGCGACCGACAGCGAGGTCATCGCCCACCTGATTGCCAGTTGTCTCAAGCGCCGCGGGCCGGCGCAGGACCTGGCCGCGTCGGACTACGAGCCGCTGGTCTCCGCCGTGCAGGAGGCGCTGGCCCAACTGCAAGGGACTTACGGCCTGGCCATGCTCTTCCGCGACTACCCCGACGTGATCCTGGCCGCGCGCCTGGGGAGCCCGCTGGTGGTCGGGATCGGCGACCGGGAGCACTTCGTGGCCAGCGACGCCTCGCCTCTGGCCGGCTACACCGACAAGATCGTCTACCTGGCCGACCACGAGCTGGCCGTGCTCACGGCCGATTCGCTCCGGGTGGTCCACCGCGACCACGGGCCGGTCTCGCACCACGTGCGCGTGCTCGACATGGAGCCCGGCGACGTGGACTTGGGCGGCTACCCGCATTACATGCTCAAAGAGATCTTCGAGCAGCCCGAGTCGCTCCGCAACGCCATGCGCGGCCGGATCGACCACGACGCGGCCACGGCCAAGTTCGGGGCCATCAACCTCTCGCCGCAGCACCTCCGCTCCTTGAACCGGCTGGTGATGACCGGGTGTGGGACGAGCTGGCACGCGGGCCTGGTGGGCGAGCACCAGATTGAGATGCTGGCGAGGATTCCCGTCGAGGTGGAATACGCCAGCGAGCTCCGCTACCGCAATCCGCCGCTGGAGCCGGACACGCTGTTGTTTGC
>CAYGZI010000361.1:0-6461 GCA_964354245.1 uncultured Planctomycetaceae bacterium | reverse complement strand
AACATCGTGGGCAAGCCGATCGCCGTCATGATGCTGCAAAAGAAGGCCGGGGCCAACAGCACCGTCACCGTCTGCCACACCCGCACCCGCGACATGGCCGCTCACACCCGCCGGGCCGACATCCTCATCGTCGCCGCCGGCAAGGCCAAGGCCATCACCGCCGACATGGTCAAGCCGGGGGCCATGGTCATCGACGTCGGCGTGAACCGCATCGGCTTCTCCGAGTCGGGCAAGGCGAAGCTCGTGGGCGACGTGGACTTCGACGCCGTCAAGGAGGTTGCCGGCAAGATCACTCCCGTCCCCGGCGGCGTCGGCCCGATGACCATCACGATGCTCATGAAGAACACGCTCCGCGCGGCGAAGCTGCGGATCTGAGCGGGCGCCAACAAGGACTGCCCTCTCCCGTGAAGGAAGAGACAGGGGTATGCGGTAAGGACACGGCGCGAGATTGACCGCCGCGATTCCTGGGGGGTAGAATAGTCCTGTGGAGGAGTGGCTCGGCGGAATCGAAGCTGGAGGCTGGGACGTGAACCGGATCGTCGTTGATGAAAGCGTGCGGGCAAAGCTCCAGAACGTGGAGGAAGTTGAGTTGTGTGACGAGTCGGGAGAGAAGATCGGCCATTTCCTCTCTGACGCACTGTACCGGCGGCTTTTACGACTGGGCAAACGCCCAGATCTCCGACGAGGAATTGGAGCGTCGCCGGCAACAACCGGGAGGATGCACCCTCGCGGAGATTTGGGCACGGTTCTAGCAGCGGTGATCTACGATGGCCAAGCTCAGTGTGCAAAGGATTCGTGAGCTCGCTTTGGAGATCGTCGCCCAGCATCCGGGCGGCATCCGTTACAGCGAGCTGGTCAAAGAGATATCGGCAGGCAACTCAGAGACCCCCGTCAACACGATTCACGGCTCTGTGTGGGACCTGGCGACACGGTTTTCGGACCGAGTTGTGAAGCCAAGCCGCGGGCTCTTCAAACCGGCGAGTGCCGAGAAAGGCGCGGAGGAACCTCCCGTCGCTCCCGCAAAGTTCAAAGAAGAGGATTTCTATGAGGCATTTGCAGCGTACTTGAAGGATGACTTGGACGAGGTCACGACGGTCTGTGTCCTCGGGGGAAACGCCATCAAGGGAAAATGGGGCACGCCCGACGTGGTCGGCGTGTACAAGCCCCTGGCGTCGAATCTCATTAAGTTTCCAGTGGAGATCGTCTCCGCCGAACTCAAGACCGATGCTCAGGCACCCGTCGTGGCGTTCGGCCAGGCGGTCGCCTATCGCCTGTTCTCAGCCAAGTGTTACGTCGTCATGCCGACGACTGTGTCCGCCGAGGACTTGAGCCGGCTGGAAGCGTTGTGCATGTTGTTCGGCGTCGGCCTTGTGGTGTTCGACGTGGATCCCAAGGCCCCGAACTTCTCCATCCGGGTGCGCGCACAAAAGTTCTCCCCGGATATGTTCTATGTCAACGAGTTCGCGCGACGCCTCCATCTGCACGATCCGGCGCTGTTTGAGGAACTTTTCTCTTAAGTGGGAAGGGCCGCTGATCCGAGTTTCTGTGTTTTTCGGGGACTCTTGCTGACAGGCTCGCATTGAGTATAAGGTGCATTCATGGCTACGATAACCCAAATGACAGCCGAACAGCTTTTGCGATTGCCTAACGACGGCTACCGCTACGAACTGGTTTCTGGGGAGCTAAGAAAAATGCCACCTGCCGGTTGGGAACACGGCGCGTGCGGCGGCGACCTACACGTCATTCTGGGATACTATATTCGGCAGCACGACCTTGGCGCAATCTTTTTCGCCGACACCGGTTTTTTGCTGGCCCGCGATCCCGACACAGTCCGCGCCCCCGACATCGCCTTCATACGCCGCGAAAACCTGCCCTCCCCCCGGCCCAAAGATGCTTTTTGGCCGGGCGCCCCGGACCTCGCGGTCGAGGTCGTGTCTCCCGGCGACACGCTCCGCGAAGTGGACGAGAAAGTCGAGTCCTGGCTTGCCGCAGGCGCAGCCATCGTCTGGGTCGTCAATCCCAAGTGGCGGAGCGTGACGGTTTATCGCTCAGCCACCGACATCAAGGTCCTCACGGAAAAGGACCAATTGGACGGCCAGGACGTCGTTCCCGGGTTCCGTTGCCGCGTGGGCGACATTTTCCGCAACCTCTAGCTCCCCAAAGCCGGCCGGTCCCTGCTTTGCGACCCATCGGGGGCGTATAATCAAGCGCCACCGTGTATGGGGTCCCGGGGTCGGTACTGAAATCGTCAGGGAGCTAGTCGGCAATGATTCCCCCCGCGCCCGCCACGCCACTCGTCTGCCCCCGATCCGAATTCCTCGCCGCGGTCGAAGCACGCAGCGTCGAGCACGTCTCGCGCTGTTTCCAGTGCGGCAAGTGCAGCAACGGCTGCCCCCTGGCCTTCGCCATGGACCTGAAGCCCAACCAAGTCATGCGCATGATCCAGCTTGGCCTGGAGGACGAAGTCCTGCGGTCCAAGACGATCTGGATCTGCGCCGGCTGCCAGACCTGCACCACGCGCTGCCCGAACGACATCGACATCGCCCACCTGATGGACTCGCTCCGCCAGTTGAGCCAGGAAGGGGGCGTGACGCCCGCGGAGCCCAAGGTCGTCAAGTTCCACGAGGCATTCCTGGATTCCATCCGGCGTCACGGCCGGGTCTACGAGTTGGGGATGGTCGCCCGCTACAAGCTGGCGACGCTCGATCTGTTCGGCGATGCGAAGCTCGCCTGGAAGATGCTCAAGAAGGGGAAGCTGAGATTCCTCCCGTCCGGCGTGAAGGGGAAGAAGGAAATCCGCCGGATGTTCGATGAAAAAGGGATCAGAACTATTTTCCCGGAACGGTCCACGGCCGACCTTCGTTCGGCAGCCAGCGGCGACAAAAAGAGTTCTGACCCCTTTTCGACGGAGGACTAGTCCCGTGGAAGTCTCCTACTATCCCGGTTGCTCGCTGCACGGCATGGCTGCGGAATACGACGAGAGCATCCGCGCCGCGTGCGACGCCCTGGACGTCGTCCTGGAGGAGCTTCCGGACTGGAACTGCTGCGGGGCCTCGTCGGCCCATTTCCTGGACGGCGAGCTGGCCGTGCAACTGTCGGCCCGGAACATGCTCATTGCCGAGCGCCAGGGCCGCGAGCTGCTCGTCCCCTGCGCCGCCTGTTTCCAGCGGCTCAAGCACGCCGACAAAGCGCTCACCGGAAAACCCGGGCGCTGGACTGCGGAGACTTACGAGGGGCGCACGCCGATCTTCCACGTCAACGACTTCTTCCACCGGCCGGAATTCCTCAAAGCTGTCAAACAGAAAGTCAAGAAGCCGCTTGTCGGTTTGGCCGCCGTGCCGTACTACGGTTGTCTCTCCCAGCGCCCGCCCAAAGTGACCGACGCCGAATCGCCCGAGAACCCCACCGCGATGGACGATCTGTTGCGGGTGCTCGGGATGGACGTACGGCCCTGGTCGTACAAGACCGATTGCTGCGGCGCGAGCCTGGCCGTGACCCGCACCGACCTGGTCCGCAAGCTCAGCGGCGACCTGTTCGAGGCCGCCCAGGAGGCGGGGGCGGAGTGCATGGTCACGGATTGCCCGATGTGTCAGTCGAACCTCGACACGCGGCAAGCGGAGATCGAGGCCGAGCGAGGGAGGCAGTTCGGCCTGCCGGTGTTTTATCTCACCGAGTTGATGGCCCTGGCCTTCGGCGACGCGAGGGCAGCCCGGTGGTGGAAGAAGCACTTCGTGGACCCGAGGCCGCTCCTGACGCGGAAAGGGCTGTTGTGACATCAAGCGCGACAAATCCGAAACAAGACGGCCGCGAGAAGGTCGGCGCCGTGATGGTCGTCGGGGCCGGCATCGGCGGGATGCAGGCCGCGCTCGATCTGGCCAACGCCGGCTTCCACGTCACGCTGGTCGAGGAGACCACCGCGATCGGCGGGCGCATGGCCCAGCTCGACAAGACCTTCCCCACCAACGACTGCTCGATGTGTACCATCTCGCCCAAGCTGGTCGAGGTGGACAAGCACCTCAATATCGACATCCTCACCAACTCCGACGTGGTGGCGCTGGAAGGCGAAGTCGGCAACTTCCGCGTGCGGGTGCGCAAGCGGCCGCGCTTCGTCGACCTCGACAAGTGCAACGCCTGCGGCGACTGCATGGAGAAGTGCCCGGTCGCACTGCCCAGCGAGTTCGACCAAGGGACCATGGACCGCCACGCGATCTTCAAGCGATACCCGCAGGCCATTCCCGGCGCCATGGCGATCAGCAAGGGCGACCGCTCGCCCTGCGCGCTCACCTGCCCGGCCGGAGTGAATTGCCAAGGCTACGTGGCCCTGATCGGCGCCGGGCGGTTTGCCGAGGCATACGCGCTGATCCGCGAGCGCAATCCGCTCCCCGCCGTCTGCGGCCGGATCTGCCATCACCCCTGCGAGCAGGAGTGCAACCGGCAGGAACTCGACGGGCCGGTGGCGATCAACAACCTCAAGCGTTTCGCCGCCGATTGGGTCGCCGCCCATCGCGCCTCCGGAGAAGACCCGGCCCCGCCGCCGCGAGGCGAGATCGACCCGACCAAGCCCCGCGTGGCGGTCGTCGGCGGTGGACCGGCTGGACTCACCTGCGCGCGCGACCTGGCCCTCAAGGGCTATCCCGTCACGCTCTTCGAGGCCCACGAGCGTCTCGGCGGCACCATGCTTCTGGGCATTCCCGGCTATCGACTGCCGGATGAGGTCCTTCAGCGCGACATTGCCGACATGGTGGCTTCCGGCTTCGAGGTCAAGACCGGCGTGGCCCTGGGCCGCGATTTCACGCTCAAAAGCCTTAGGGACGGCGGATTCGAAGCGGTGTTTCTCGCCATCGGCTGCACCAAGCCGGCGGTCCTCGCGCGGAGCACCGACGGCGCGCCCATAAAGGGCACGGACCTGCCGGGCGTGCTTTTGGGGCTCAATTTTCTGCGCGACGTGAAGCTCGGCCGCGGCCCGCGACTGAGCGGCAAGGTCGTTGTCGTGGGCGGCGGCAACGTGGCGGTTGACGTGGCCATGTCTGCCCGCCGTCAGGGCGCCGCGCAAGTCGAGATCGTCTGCCTCGAAAGCCGCGAGGAGATGCCCGCCCACGAGTGGGAACTCCTCGATGCGACCGAGGAAGCCATCCGCCTGAACCCCGGCTGGGGACCGCGGGAGATCGTCGGCCGCAACGGCAAGGCGGCCGGCGTGAAGCTCCAGCGGTGTACGAGCGTGTTTGACGGGCAGGGCCGCTTCGCTCCCAAGTTCGATGGTTCCCTCTCCGAGACCGACGCGGACTATGCGATCATCGCCATTGGGCAGCGGTCCGATTTCTCGTTCCTCGCCCCCGACGACCCGCTCTGGGACCCGTCCAAGCGGTTCGTCCATGCCGACAAACTCACGCTGCAAACCAATCTCCCCTGGGTTTTCGCGGGCGGCGACATGATCACCGGCCCGGCGTCGGTCGTCGAGGCTTTAGCCCACGGACACGAGGCAGCCATATCGATCGACCGCTTCTTGCGGGGCGAAGACCTGGTTGCCGGGCGCAGCAAACCAGAGCAAAAGGCGGCCGATAAACCCGACCGCTGGTTCCCGCTCCAAGACCGCGTGGTGCCGCCGCGACTGCCCGTGGCCGAGCGGATTGGCTACGCCGAGATCGAGCACACGCTCGACGAGAAGGCCGCCGTGGCCGAGGCCAAGCGGTGCCTGGCCTGCGGGATGTGCAGCGAGTGTATGCAGTGCGTGGCCGCGTGCAGCGCCGAGGCGATCATTCACGACATGCTGCCCGAGGAAGTGACGATCCCGGTCGGCTCGATCGTGCTGGCCCCGGGCTTTGAGCCCTTCGATCCGGTGGCGCGGGGCGAATACGGCTACGGAGTGGCCAAGAACGTGATCGCGAGCCTGGAGTTCGAGCGGATCCTGAGTGCCTCGGGCCCGTACCAGGGGCACGTGCTTCGACCCTCGGACCGCAAGGAACCCAAGCGGGTCGCGTGGATCCAGTGCGTCGGCTCGCGCGACGTGCAGTGCGGCAACGACTATTGCAGCGGCGTCTGCTGCATGTACGCCATCAAAGAGGCGATCATGGCCGTGGACCACGTGCCGGGCCTTCAGGCGACCATCTTCTACAACGACATCCGCGCCTACGGCAAGGGTTTTGAGGCCTACTACGAAGGGTCCAAGAAGAACTACGGCGTGCAGTTCAAGCGGGGCATCATCTCGTCGGTCAAGCAGCGGCAGCAGACCAAGAACCTCCTGCTCAGCTACGTCCGCGAAAACGGCCAAGTGACCGAGGAGGAGTTCGACCTGGTCGTGCTCAGCGTCGGGCTGCGTCCCTCGGCCAGCACCGCCCGCCTGGCCGAGCTGGTGGGCGTTGAGCGAGATCGCTTTGGTTTTTGCCAGACCGAGCCCTTGGCCCCCAGCCGCACGAGCAAGGAGGGAATCTACGTGGCGGGCACCTTTGCCGCCCCGATCGACA